>NC_008570.1:4455000-4700000 GCF_000014805.1 Aeromonas hydrophila subsp. hydrophila ATCC 7966
TGTCGCCCACCATATAAGAACGACTCATATCGATGTTCAGTTCTTGCTTGGCAAGCAGCAACATTCCCGGTTCTGGTTTGCGGCAGTCACAGGGAGCACCATGCTCCGGGTGATGAGGACAGAAGTAGATACCATCGAGGTCCACGTCACGATCGGCCAGTGACCAATCCATCCACTCGGTCAGGTTCATGAAATCATCTTCACTGAAATAACCGCGGGCGATACCAGACTGATTGGTGACAACGACCAGCAGATACCCTTTCTTCTTCATCAGCTGCAGGGCTTCGATGACCCCGGGCAAAAAGTGGAAGTCATCTACCTTGCTGACATAACCGGTGTCTTCGTTGATGACACCATCACGATCCAGAAAAATGGCTGGTTTGCTCACAGAAACGACCTCTATCAATGATTTCGCAAAGTATCTCACAGGCCATTTAAAGCCCCAAAAGTAAAAGGGGTGGCCGAAGCCACCCCTTTCATGTGCGTATTTAAAGTATCGATTAAGCGATAACTTTAGCTACAACACCAGCACCTACGGTACGGCCACCTTCACGGATGGCGAAACGCAGGCCGTCGTCCATCGCGATCGGCGCAATCAGGGTAACAACCATCTTGATGTTGTCGCCCGGCATTACCATCTCTACGCCTTCCGGCAGTTCGATGGTACCGGTCACGTCGGTAGTACGGAAGTAGAACTGCGGACGGTAGCCTTTGAAGAACGGGGTATGACGACCACCTTCTTCTTTGGACAGCACGTACACTTCAGATTCAAACTTGGTGTGCGGCTTGATGGTGCCCGGCTTGGCCAGTACCTGACCACGCTCTACGTCTTCACGCTTCACGCCACGCAGCAGTGCACCGATGTTCTCGCCTGCACGACCTTCGTCCAGCAGTTTGCGGAACATTTCAACGCCGGTACAGGTGGTCTTGGTGGTATCTTTGATACCCACGATTTCCACTTCTTCACCAACTTTGACGATACCGCGCTCTACACGACCGGTAACTACGGTACCACGGCCAGCGATGGAGAATACGTCTTCGATAGGCATCAGGAACGGCAGGTCGATGGCACGCTCCGGCTCCGGAATGTAGGTGTCCAGGTGGCCAGCCAGTTCCAGGATCTTCTCTTCCCACTGAGCTTCGCCTTCCAGCGCTTTCAGTGCGGAACCACGGACTACCGGCAGGTCATCACCCGGGAAGTCGTACTCGGACAGCAGTTCGCGAACTTCCATCTCGACCAGTTCCAGCAGCTCTTCGTCATCTACCATGTCACACTTGTTCATGAACACGATGATGTACGGAACGCCTACCTGACGACCCAGCAGGATGTGCTCACGAGTCTGCGGCATCGGGCCGTCAGTCGCTGCTACTACCAGGATCGCGCCGTCCATCTGGGCAGCACCGGTGATCATGTTTTTAACGTAGTCGGCGTGACCCGGGCAGTCTACGTGCGCGTAGTGACGGGTAGCGGTGTCGTATTCTACGTGGGAGGTGTTGATGGTGATACCACGCTCACGCTCTTCCGGTGCCTTGTCGATCTGGTCGAAGGCGAAAGCCTTACCACCGAAGTGCTTGGCCAGCACGTTGGTGATAGCGGCAGTCAGGGTGGTTTTACCGTGGTCAACGTGGCCGATGGTGCCGACGTTTACGTGCGGTTTATTACGCTCAAATTTTTCTTTAGACACGACGTAGTCCTTCTAGGTTAAACCCGCCTACCGTCGTAGGCGGGGAATCTTAAATTACTTGGATTTGCGCTCTTCGATCACGGCCTGGGCGACGTTGGTCGGGGCATCGTGATACTTGGCGAATTCCATGGCGTAGGAAGCACGACCCTGGGTAGCAGAACGCAGGGCGGTAGCGTAACCGAACATCTCGGCCAGCGGCACCAGGGCACGAACGATCTTGCCGGACGGGCCATCTTCCATACCTTCGATCAGGCCACGACGACGGTTCAGGTCACCGATCACGTCGCCCATATAGTCTTCCGGAGTCTCGACTTCTACTTTCATGATCGGTTCGAGCAGAACCGGGTTGGCCTTCATGAAGCCAGCCTTAAAGGCCATGGAAGCAGCGATCTTGAACGCCAGTTCGGAAGAGTCGACATCGTGGTAGGAACCGAAGTGCAGACGCACGCCCAGATCCATAACCGGATAACCTGCCAGCGGGCCGGACTTCAGTTGCTCGCGGATACCCTTGTCAACACCCGGGATGAACTCACCAGGAATGACGCCGCCCTTGATGTCGTTGACGAATTCGTAGGCTTTGCCTTCTTCCAGCGGGTACATGTCGATCACAACGTGACCGTACTGACCACGACCACCGGACTGCTTGGCGTGCTTACCTTCGATATCCTTGACGGTGTTACGAATGGTTTCACGGTAGGCAACCTGCGGCTTACCTACGTTCGCTTCTACCTTGAACTCGCGACGCATACGGTCAACGATGATGTCCAGGTGCAGCTCACCCATACCGGCGATGATGGTTTGGCCAGACTCTTCGTCAGTCCATACGCGGAAGGACGGGTCTTCCTGAGCCAGACGGCCCAGAGCCAGGCCCATCTTCTCTTGGTCAGCCTTGGTTTTCGGCTCAACTGCGATGGAGATTACCGGTTCCGGGAATTCCATACGCTCGAGGATGATCGGCGCTTTTTCGTCACACAGGGTGTCACCGGTGGTCACGTCTTTCAGACCAATGGCGGCAGCGATGTCGCCTGCGCGAACTTCTTTGATCTCTTCACGCTTGTTGGCGTGCATCTGAACGATACGGCCAAAACGCTCGCGCTTCTCTTTAACGGAGTTCAGCACGGAGTCACCGGAGTTAACCACACCGGAGTAAACGCGGAAGAAGGTCAGGTTGCCTACGAACGGGTCGGTAGCAATCTTGAATGCCAGAGCAGCAAACGGCTCGTCATCAGAAGCATGACGCTCGTCTTTGGTCTCGCCATCCAGCTTCAGACCGTCGATGGCTGCTACGTCGGTCGGCGCCGGCAGATAGTCAACCACGGCATCCAGCATGGCCTGTACGCCCTTGTTCTTGAACGCGGAGCCACAGGTAACCAGGATGATTTCGTTGTTCAGAACACGCTGACGAAGAGCTTTCTTGATCTCTTCCTCGGTCAGTTCTTCACCACCCAGGTATTTTTCCATCAGGTCTTCAGACGCTTCAGCAGCGGCTTCAACCAGGGTCATGCGCATTTCTTGCGCTTTTTCCAGCAGCTCAGCCGGGACGTCTTCGTAATCGAAGGATACGCCCTGGTCAGCTTCGCTCCAGTTGATGGCTTTCATCTTGACCAGGTCGATAACGCCCTTGAAGTTCTCTTCTGAACCGATGTTCAGTTGCAGCGGAACCGGGTTACCTTTCAGACGGGTCTTGATGTGCTCAACGCAGCGCAGGAAGTTGGCACCGGTACGGTCCATCTTGTTGACGAACGCGATACGGGGAACCTTGTACTTGTTAGCCTGACGCCATACGGTTTCAGACTGTGGCTGTACGCCACCTACGGCACAGTACACCATCACGGCGCCGTCCAGAACACGCATGGAACGCTCTACTTCGATAGTAAAGTCAACGTGGCCCGGAGTATCGATGATGTTGATACGGTGCGGTTGGAACTGTTTGCCCATACCGGACCAGAAAGCGGTGGTCGCGGCGGAGGTGATGGTGATACCACGCTCTTGTTCCTGTTCCATCCAGTCCATGGTGGCGGCGCCATCGTGAACTTCACCGATCTTGTGACTTACACCGGTGTAAAACAGAACGCGCTCGGTAGTAGTAGTCTTACCGGCGTCGATGTGAGCGGAGATACCGATATTACGATAACGCTCAATGGGGGTTGTACGAGCCATTGTCATCCTCTTACTAGGGCACTTGTCCCCAGATAATTAAAGGTGCGCAGAGCCAAAAGACCCTGCGCAAGCGGATTACCAGCGGAAGTGAGCGAAAGCCTTGTTCGCTTCAGCCATACGGTGTACGTCTTCACGTTTCTTGACAGACGAACCCTTATTGTCAGCGGCATCCAGCAGCTCGCCAGCCAAACGCTGAGCCATTGATTTTTCACCACGTTTACGAGCGGCATCAACCAACCAGCGCATTGCCAGGGCATTGCGGCGAACCGGACGAACTTCTACCGGTACCTGATAGGTTGCACCACCGACACGACGAGATTTAACCTCGACGGCCGGACGAATGTTGTCCAGGGCTTCTTCGAATACGGCCAGGTGCTCTTTGCCAGTCTTGGTGGCAATGATGTCCAGCGCGCCATATACGATGGCTTCGGAAACAGATTTCTTACCGTCAACCATTACTACGTTGACAAATTTAGCCAGCAGCTCTGATCCGAACTTGGGATCCGGCAGGATTTTACGCTGACCAACAACACGACGTCTTGGCATTTCAAATTCTCCGTAACTTCAGGGGTTACCCAAAACTAGAAAGTTATCTAACTAGAAACGAATTAACGTTTGGCCTTACTTAACGGAGAACCATTAAGCTTTCGGACGCTTCACGCCATACTTGGAGCGAGCCTGCTTACGGTCTTTAACACCGGCACAGTCCAACGCACCACGAACGGTGTGATAACGAACACCTGGCAAGTCTTTTACACGACCGCCACGGATCAGAACAACAGAGTGCTCTTGCAGGTTGTGACCTTCACCGCCGATGTAGGAGGTGACTTCGAAGCCGTTGGTCAGACGTACACGGCATACTTTACGCAGTGCAGAGTTAGGCTTCTTCGGGGTGGTGGTGTATACACGGGTGCACACGCCACGCTTCTGAGGGCACGCTTCCAGCGCCGGCACGTTGCTTTTCACAACGAGCTTGATGCGTGGCTTGCGAACCAACTGGTTAATAGTTGCCATCAAAAGGCTCCTGATAATGACTTCATAAACATGTGAAAAATCCTCCCCGCAGATACGGGGACGCGAAATTTTATGCCCTGTTGTCAAGGGAGTCAAGATTTATACAATCCGAGCCAGGAAAGGCAGTGAAGAGGCCTTGGCAAATATCGCTAACCGCCTGAAATGATTAGATAAAACTGGTAGTTAGCCAGCCCAGGTCTGCGGCGAGCCTTTTTCCGCGATCAGTGCCACCAAGCCGGCCATGTCCAGATCCAACCCGATCCGTTGTTGCAACCCCCTCGCCTGCAGGTCTTCCCGCATGACGTAGAGCGGCACTCCGGACAACCGTGCACACCACTGAGGGGCCGTGGCAGCGACGACAGCATCCTGCATCAGCACCAGCACATCCTCCGGCTGACGATAGGTCAGCGCCTGTTCCAGGTCCTGGCTCTGGAAGGGAGAGGTCAATATCAGCTGTATCATGGTCACCTCAAAAGCAGATGTGGGTCGCACAGGCATCCCACTGGTGCCGGATGTCGTTACGGGACAGACCAGTCACGGGGATCAGCAGATCAGCCACCGTCAGGCCACGCTCGGCCAGCGAGTCGGTACACACATAGACCTCCTCGATGTCGTAGAGCTCAAGCAGTTTGAAGGTCGGCGCATAGTGACGTTGCAAGATGGCCTGCGGCTGCTGCTCCCTGAGCAGTTGCAGCACACCATCCCCGATGAGGAAAAGGGCCAGCGACTCGGTCATGGCCGAAGTGGCCAGCAGGGCATCCAGACCTTCCCGCCCGGCGGCGGTACCATGCGGCCCGCGCCGGCAAATAAACGCTATCTTGTGCATGGCTGCCTCCTAAAACTGGACGAATCGATCGGCGGTCAGACTGGCCTCCGCCAGCTGACCCAGCCCGCTCAGGCAAAATGGCGGCTCCAGGTTGAAGTGTGCCCTGCCCAGCCCCTTGGCCTCCTGCTCATCCAGCACACCGCGCCGCATGGCGGCCGCGACGCACACATCGATACGGATCCCTTGCTGGTTGGCCAGTTCACGCCACAGGGCGACCAGGTTGCTCTCATCGGAGGCGGGAGCATGCAGCCCGTTGCCGTTGCAGACCCCATCCTGGTAGAAGAACAGGTGAGACAAGCGATAGCCCTGCTCGATGAGGCTCAAGGCAAAACGATAGGCGGTGCTGGCCGACTGGGTGCCATAGGCGGGCCCCGTTACCAGCAGGGCAAAATTCAGACTCATATCCGGACTCCTGCGCATGTGTTCGTCCATTCTACGCCAAACACAAAAAAGCCCCTCCTGGGAGGGGCTCTTCGTGCAGCCTTGGATCAGACGTAAGCGATGGCTTCGACTTCAACCAGCACATCCTTCGGCAGACGCGCCACTTCCACGCAGGAGCGGGCAGGAGCGGCGTCACCGAAGTAACGGGCATAAACCTGGTTGAAGGCAACAAAGTTGTTCATGTCGCTGAGGAAGCAGGTGGTCTTCAGTACCTTGCCGGTATCGGCTCCCGCTTCCTTCAATACTGCAACCAGGTTCTTCATCACCTGCTCGGCCTGCGCTTCGATACCGCCAGCCACTATCTCCATGGTGGCCGGATCGAGCGGGATCTGCCCGGAGGTGAAGACCAGCTCGCCCAGTTTGGTGGCCTGAACATACGGGCCAATTGCGGCAGGAGCCTTGTCGGTTGCAATAACTTCTTTAGCCATTCTTGTCTATCCCCTTCTATGGCGCTTACTCGTTTTCGTCTTCACCCTGCTTGCGCTGTCGGATGTACAGATAAACGGTATGTTTGGAAATGTTCAGCTTGTCGGCGACCAGGTTGATCGAGTCCTTGATATCAAATATGCCCTTCTCGAACAGCTGGGTCACGATAAACCTGTTTTTAGCATTGTTGGCAACGGTCGGATCGCGGTTGATCTCGTCAATGGTGTTGTCCACCGTCTGGGCAACCAGCTCTTCCACACTGTTGGCAAAGGTCTCTGGCGACTGACGCTCAACTTGTTGCGGCGTCGGGAAAAATTCGGCGACGAACTCGTGAAAAGGTGCGTTGATGTGTAGATTGATACAGATGAGGCCGATCACCTGCTTGTCGCTGTTCCTAATGGCGATGGTACTCGACTTCATCAGGGCACCGGTACGGCTGCGAGCAAAATAGCTCTGGGTGTAATCCTGGCCGGTATTCTCGATGTCCTTGAGCATACGCAGCGCGAGATCGGTAATGGGGGCCCCCTCATTCCGTCCCGTATTGAACCCGTTGGCAATCTTGATCACGGACTCGTGCAGATTTTCCAGGGAGTGAAGCACCACTTCACAGTGCTTGCCGAACAACTCGGCCAAGCCATCGATCAGCCCATCGTATGAGCGCAACAATTCCCTGTCTTCGTCTGTAAAAGTGCGACCGATCAGCTGCTCTTCGGGAAGCATCACTTCCTCGATACCGACAGTCATGTTCTACCCCTGTAATACCCATTCAACTTTCCCGAGTTTTCAGTTGCGAGGAGGCAATGTCAACTTTTTTTGATTTTTTACTCTGCAACCTTGCTCTGGATCATCCGAATATCCGCGTGGCGTCTGGCTTTGACGAGAAAATCGACAATAAAAAAGGGCCCCATGAAGGGGCCCTTTTCAATCGCTACAGCGGAAGATTACTCTTCGTCAAAACTGCCGGCTGCGTTGAGCAGATCCGCCAGGTTTTGCTGGGCTTCATCGGCAGTCACCTGCGGTACGCCAACAGCACGGGCTGCAGCGGCACGCTGGTTGATCCGGCCGTGGTGGTAGGCAAAGCCGGTACCAGCCGGGATCAGACGACCCACGATCACGTTCTCTTTCAGGCCACGCAGTTCGTCACGCTTGCCGCCAACGGCCGCTTCGGTCAGAACACGGGTGGTTTCCTGGAAGGAAGCCGCGGAGATGAAGGACTCGGTGCTCAGAGATGCCTTGGTAATACCCATCAGGATGTGACGGAAGGTGGCCGGGGTCTTGCCCTCAGCAACCAGCTTACGGTTGGCAATCTTCACGCGAGCCACTTCAACCTGTTCGCCTTCGATCAGGTCGGTGTCGCCAGCGCTCAGGATCTCGCACTTGCGCAGCATCTGACGCACGATGACTTCGATGTGCTTGTCGTTGATCTTAACGCCTTGCAGACGGTAAACGTCCTGCACTTCGTTGGCGATGTAGTTGGCGACCGGGCTGATACCGCGCAGACGCAGAATGTCGTGAGCAGACTCAGGACCGTCCGCCAGCACTTCACCCTTCTCAACTTTTTCACCTTCGAACACGTTCAGGTTACGCCACTTCGGAATCATCTCCTCGTAGACATCGCCACCATCGGTCGGGGTGATGACCAGACGGCGTTTGCCCTTGGTCTCTTTCCCGAAGGAGATGGTACCGGAGATCTCGGCCAGAATTGCCGGTTCCTTCGGTTGACGTGCTTCGAACAGATCCGCAACGCGCGGCAGACCACCGGTGATGTCCTTGGTACCGCCGGACTCTTGCGGGATACGCGCTACCGCGTCACCCACGCCCACGTTGGCACCATCTTCCAGGTTTACGATCGCCTTGCCCGGCAGGAAGTACTGGGCAGCTACATCGGTACCCGGGATCATCACGTCCTTGCCGTTCAGGTCGACCAGTTTAACGGTCGGACGCATCTCTTTACCGGCGCTCGGACGCTCGTTGACATCCAGCACGACGATGGAGGAGAGACCGGTCAGCTCGTCGGTCTGACGAGTAATGGTCACGCCATCGATCATGTGTTCGAAGTGCAGACGACCTGCCACTTCGGTGATGATCGGGTGAGTGTGCGGATCCCAGTTGGCGACGGTTTCACCGGCGTTCACGGCCTGGCCATCTTTCACTTCCAGCACGGAACCGTAAGGCAGCTTGTGGCTTTCCTTGGTACGGCCCATCTCGTCCATGATGGTCAGTTCGGTAGAACGGGAGGTGATAACCAGTTTGTCGTCACTGTTGTGAACGAACTTGGCGTTCTGCAGCTTGATGCTACCGGTGTTCTTGACCTGGATGCTGCTCTCGGCAGCGGCACGGGATGCGGCACCACCGATGTGGAAGGTACGCATCGTCAGCTGGGTACCCGGTTCACCGATGGACTGGGCGGCGATAACACCGACAGCCTCACCCTTGTTAACCAGGTGACCACGGGCCAGATCACGGCCGTAGCAGTGAGCACAGTTACCGAAGTCCGTCTCACAGGTGATGGCAGAACGTACCTTCACGCGGTCAACAGAGTTGCGCTCCAGCAGGTCACACAGCTGCTCGTCGAGCAGGGTGTTGCGTGCTACCAGCACTTCGTCTTCAGTACCCGGCTTGATCACGTCATCGGCAACCACACGGCCCAGCACGCGCTCACGCAGCGGTTCGACCACGTCGCCACCTTCGATCAGCGGAGTCATCCACAGACCTTCGGTAGTGCCGCAATCGTCCTCGGTGATCACCATGTCCTGTGCCACGTCAACCAGACGACGAGTCAGGTAACCGGAGTTCGCAGTCTTCAGTGCGGTATCCGCCAGACCCTTACGAGCACCGTGAGTGGAGATGAAGTACTGCAATACGTTCAGACCTTCGCGGAAGTTCGCGACGATCGGGGTCTCGATGATGGAGCCATCCGGCTTGGCCATCAGGCCACGCATACCGGCCAGCTGACGGATCTGGGCTGCGGAACCCCGCGCACCAGAGTCGGCCATCATGAAGATGCTGTTGAACGAGGCTTGCTCTTCTTCTTCACCCAGCGAGTTGACGTTACGCTCTTTGGACAAGTTCTCCATCATGGCCTTGGAGACGCGCTCGTTGGCGCTGGCCCAGATATCGATAACCTTGTTGTAGCGTTCGCCCGCGGTCACCAGACCGGACAGGAACTGGTCCTGGATCTCGGCAACTTCGGCTTCTGCAGCGGCGATGATGTCTTTCTTGGCATCCGGGATGACCATGTCATCGATACCAACGGAAGCACCGGACAGGGCCGCGTAGTGGAAACCGGTATACATCAGCTGGTCAGCGAAGATGACGGTGTCCTTCAGGCCCTGCTTGCGATAGCAGGTGTTCAGCAGACGGGAGATGAGCTTTTTGCCCAGCGCCTTGTTGGATACGGATTTGATCCAGTTCTGCGGGTTGGCATCCAGGTCAGCCTGCTCTGCAGCAGTCAGCACCTTCGGCTCGTCGATCAGCGCGTATTCCATGCCTTTCGGCAGGATCAGGCTCAGGATCGCACGACCAACGGTGGTGTTCTTCATCTCGGTGTGAGCACGCAGTGAACCGTCTTCCTGACGCAGGTATTCGGTGATGCGAACTTTCACGCGAGCATGCAGATCGGCCAGACCGGCGCGGTATACCTTCTCGGCTTCTTTCGGGCCGGACAGCACCATACCTTCGCCCTTGGCGTTGATACGGGCACGGGTCATGTAGTACAGACCCAAGACCACGTCCTGAGACGGAACGATGATCGGCTCACCGGAGGCAGGCGACAGGATGTTGTTGGTGGACATCATCAGCGCACGCGCTTCCAGCTGGGCTTCCAGGGTCAGCGGTACGTGGACCGCCATCTGGTCACCGTCGAAGTCCGCGTTATAGGCGGCACAGACGAGTGGGTGCAGCTGGATGGCCTTGCCTTCGATCAGGGTCGGCTCAAACGCCTGGATACCCAGACGGTGCAGAGTCGGTGCACGGTTCAGCAGAACCGGGTGTTCGCGGATCACTTCGTCCAGGATGTCCCAAACGACAGCTTCTTCGCGCTCCACCATCTTCTTGGCGGCCTTGATGGTGGTCGCCAGACCGCGGGATTCCAGCTTGCCATAGATGAACGGCTTGAACAGCTCCAGCGCCATCTTCTTCGGCAGACCGCACTGATGCAGACGCAGAGTCGGACCTACGGTGATAACGGAACGACCGGAGTAGTCGACACGCTTACCGAGCAGGTTCTGACGGAAACGACCTTGCTTACCCTTGATCATGTCGGCCAAGGATTTCAGCGGGCGCTTGTTGGAGCCGGTGATGGCACGGCCACGACGGCCGTTGTCCAGCAGGGCATCGACGGACTCTTGCAGCATGCGCTTTTCGTTGCGCACGATGATGTCCGGAGCCGCCAGGTCCAGCAGGCGCTTCAAGCGGTTGTTACGGTTGATCACGCGACGGTACAGATCGTTCAGATCGGAGGTCGCGAAACGGCCGCCGTCCAGCGGTACCAGCGGACGCAGGTCCGGCGGCAGCACGGGCAGCACTGTCATGATCATCCACTCCGGCTTGTTGCCGGACTGCAGGAAGGCTTCCATCAGCTTCAGGCGCTTGGTGGTCTTCTTGCGCTTGGTCTCGGAGTTGGTCTGATCCAGCTCTTCGCGCATGGTGCGCACTTCGCCTTCCAGATCGATGGCGCGCAGCAATGCCAGGATTGCTTCGGCACCCATCTTGGCGTCGAATTCGTCGCCCCACTCTTCCAGTGCGTCCAGGTACTGCTCTTCGGACAGCATCTGGCTGCGCTCGAGGTTGGTCATGCCGGGTTCGATCACTACATAGGATTCGAAATACAGCACGCGCTCGATGTCACGCAGGGTCATGTCCAGCAGCAGACCGATACGGGACGGCAGGGACTTCAGGAACCAGATGTGGGCAGTCGGGCTGGCCAGCTCGATGTGGCCCATACGCTCACGACGGACCTTGGTCTGGGTCACTTCTACGCCGCACTTCTCACAGATCACACCACGGTGTTTCAGGCGCTTGTACTTGCCGCACAGACACTCGTAGTCCTTCACCGGTCCGAAGATACGGGCGCAGAACAGACCATCACGTTCCGGCTTGAAAGTCCGGTAGTTGATGGTCTCAGGCTTTTTGACCTCACCGAATGACCAGGAGCGGATCATGTCAGGAGAGGCCAGACCGATCTTGATACTGTCAAACTCTTCGGTCTTGGTCTGAGCCTTCAAAAACTTGAGTAAGTCTTTCACGTGTTTCCCCTGTCAGGAGTCTAACCTCGGCGCCCCTACTGCCGAAACAGCGGGGCGCCCACGTCAATTCTCGAACAATAAGAGCGAGCTCTTACTCTTCGTCCAGCTCGATGTTGATACCCAGAGAGCGGATTTCCTTCAGCAATACGTTGAAGGATTCGGGCATGCCCGGCTCCATACGGTGGTCGCCATCCACGATGTTCTTGTACATCTTGGTACGGCCGTTCACATCGTCAGACTTGACGGTCAGCATCTCCTGCAGGGTATATGCCGCACCGTAAGCCTCCAGGGCCCACACTTCCATCTCACCGAAACGCTGACCACCGAACTGTGCCTTACCACCCAGCGGCTGCTGGGTAACCAGGCTGTAAGAACCGGTAGAACGCGCGTGCATCTTGTCGTCTACCAGGTGGTTCAACTTCAGCATGTACATGTAACCCACGGTGACCTTACGCTCGAAGGCGTTACCGGTACGACCGTCGAACAGGGCGATCTGACCGGATTCCGGCAGGTCGGCCAGCTTCAGCAGGGCCTTGATTTCACGCTCTTTGGCGCCATCAAAGACCGGCGTAGCGACCGGCAGACCCTTGCGCAGGTTACCAACCAGGGTACGTACGTCGTCGTCGGACAGCTCGGCCACGTTCACTTGCTGAGTGTCTTTCTCGCCCAGGTCATAGACCTGTTGCAGGAAGTCACGCATCTCGTGCAGTTCGCGCTGTTCCTTGACCATGCGGTCGATCTTCTCGCCGATACCCTTGGCCGCGAGGCCCAAGTGCACTTCGAGGATCTGACCGATGTTCATACGGGACGGTACGCCCAACGGGTTCAGAACGATGTCGACCGGACGGCCGTACTCGTCATGGGGCATATCCTCGACCGGACAGATCTTGGAGATAACACCCTTGTTACCGTGACGACCCGCCATCTTGTCACCCGGCTGGATGCGACGCTTGACGGCCAGATAGACCTTGACGATCTTCAGTACGCCCGGCGCCAGGTCATCGCCCTGGATGATCTTGCGACGCTTGTTCTCGAATTTCTTGTCGAACTCAGCCTTCAGCTCAACGTGCTGTTCAGCGATCTGTTCCAGCTCGATTTGCTTGGCTTCATCTTCGATGGCCAGTTCAAACCACTTGGAGCGATCGAGCTTGTTCAGACGGTCTTCGCTGTAGCCGGCGGCCAGCAGCAGGTTGCGGGAGCGGCCGAAAATGCCGTCTTCCAGGATCTTGAACTCTTCGGTCAAGTCCTTCTTCGCTTCCTTCAGCTGCATCTCTTCGATTTCTTTGGCGCGCTTGTCTTTTTCCACGCCATCGCGGGTAAAGACCTGCACGTCAACCACAGTACCGTACACACCGTTCGGCACACGCAGGGAAGAGTCCTTCACGTCGGACGCCTTCTCACCGAAGATGGCGCGCAGCAGCTTCTCTTCCGGCGTCAGCTGGGTTTCACCTTTCGGCGTTACCTTACCGACCAGAATGTCGCCGCCCTTCACTTCGGCACCCACGTAGACGATACCGGACTCGTCCAGCTTGGACAGAGCGGCTTCACCCACGTTCGGGATGTCAGCAGTGATCTCTTCCGGACCCAGCTTGGTGTCACGGGAGATACAGGCCAGTTCCTGGATGTGAATGGTGGTCAGGCGATCTTCCTGAACAACACGCTCGTTCACCAGGATCGAGTCTTCGAAGTTGTAACCGTTCCACGGCATGAACGCGACGCGCAGGTTCTGACCCAGCGCCAGTTCACCCAGGTCGGTGGACGGGCCGTCAGCCAGCACGTCGCCCGCCATCACCGGCTCGCCCAACATCACGCACGGACGCTGGTTGATACAGGTGTTCTGGTTGGAACGGGTGTATTTGGTCAGGCTGTAGATGTCGATGCCGGCTTCGCCAGGCAGCAGCTCATCTTCGTTGACCTTGATAACGATACGGGAGGCATCAACGTAGTCGATCATGCCGCCACGCTTGGCCACTACGGTAACACCGGAGTCAACGGCCACAGCGCGTTCCATACCGGTACCAACCAGCGGCTTGTCGGCGCGCAGAGTCGGTACAGCCTGACGTTGCATGTTTGAACCCATCAATGCGCGGTTCGCGTCATCGTGTTCCAGGAACGGGATCAGGGCCGCTGCCACAGATACGATCTGCTGCGGGCTCACGTCCATATACTGGATCTGGTCGGCGTTCATAAAGGTGGATTCACCTTTGTGACGGCACGGGATCAATTCATCTTTCAGACGGCCATCTTCGGTGGTCGCGGCGTTAGCCTGTGCGATCACGTACTTGCCTTCTTCAATAGCAGACAGATAGTCCACTTCGTCGGTGATCACACCGTCAATGACCTTGCGGTACGGAGTCTCGAGGAAACCGTACTCGTTGGTACGAGAGTACACGGACAGAGAGTTGATCAGACCGATGTTCGGACCTTCAGGCGTTTCGATGGGGCACAGACGACCGTAGTGGGTCGGGTGTACGTCTCGAACTTCAAAGCCGGCACGCTCACGAGTCAAACCACCCGGGCCCAGCGCGGAGATACGGCGCTTGTGGGTCACTTCGGACAGCGGGTTGTTCTGGTCCATGAACTGGGACAGTTGGCTGGAACCAAAGAACTCTTTGACTGCGGCGGAGATCGGCTTGGCGTTGATCAGATCCTGCGGCATCAGGGTGTCCAGGTCGCCCAGGGAGAGACGCTCCTTGACCGCACGCTCGACACGCACCAGACCGACGCGGAACTGGTTTTCAGCCATTTCACCGACAGAACGGATACGACGGTTGCCCAGGTGGTCGATATCGTCCACTTCGTCGTTACCGTTACGGATGTCGATCAGGCGCTTCATCACATCGACGATGTCGTCTTTGGTCAGAGTACCCACGCCGGTCTCGTCTTCACGAGCCAGACGGCGGTTGAACTTCATCCGACCTACGGTAGACAGGTCGTAACGCTCGGAAGAGAAGAACAGGTTCTCGAACAGCTGTTCTGCGGCTTCGCGAGTCGGCGGCTCACCCGGACGCATCATGCGATAGATTTCGACCAGCGCTTCCAGGCGGCTGGAGCTGGAGTCGATACGCAGGGTCTCGGACATGTAGGCACCGTGATCCAGTTCGTTGGTGAACAGAACCTCGAAGTGCTTGAAGCCGGCTTGGGAGAGGTTGGCTACCGCTTCCAGGCTCAGCGCCTGGTTGGCAGTCACTACCATCTCGCCAGTTTGCGGATGTGCGTAGTCCTTGGCAGCAACTTTGCCAACAACATACTCAACCGGTACCTCAATCTGGGTAACGGAATCTTTTTCCAACTGACGGATGTGACGCGCAGTCACTCGACGACCGGTCTCAACCACCACGGCGCCATTGGCCACGATGTCAAAGGTCGCAGTTTCACCACGCAGGCGCTCCGGCACCAGATCCATCATCAACTTGCCATCTTTGACTTCGAAACCGATGGTTTCGAAGAAGGTGGCCAGAATCTGTTCGGAACTGAAATCCAGGGCACGCAGAATAATGGATGCCGGCAGTTTACGACGACGGTCGATACGGACAAACAGGTTGTCTTTCGCATCGAACTCGAAGTCCAGCCAGGAGCCACGGTAGGGAATAACGCGCGCGTTATACAGCACCTTACCGGATGAATGTGTTTTGCCTTTATCGTGGTCGAAGAAGACGCCCGGGCTACGATGCAGCTGGGAGACGATTACCCGCTCGGTACCATTGATAACAAAGGTGCCGTTCTCGGTCATGAGCGGAATTTCGCCCATGTATACTTCTTGTTCCTTGATGTCTTTGACGGTGCCGGCAGCTGCTTCACGGTCGTACAGAACCATACGAAGCTTGACACGCAGCGGCGCGGAGTAGGTCACTCCACGGATCTGGCATTCTTTTACGTCAAATACCGGCTCACCCAGGCGATAGCTGACATACTGAAGCTCAGCACTACCGGAGTAACTGGTGATCGGGAAAACGCTACGGAAAGCGGCCTCTAGGCCATATTCACCTTCCGGGTCAGCCTCGATGAACTGCTTGAAGGAGTCCAGCTGAATGGACAACAGATAAGGCGTGTCCAGTACCTGGTCTCGCTTACCGAAGTCCTTACGAATGCGTTTTTTTTCGGTATAAGAGTAAACCATAGGGTTCCTCAGCTCGCTGATAAGTGACCCACTCTGTCCCACGGGACAGCTCTGTCTCAACACCGTTTTGTGTTGGCCCGGACGAATGAAAACAGTCCGGATTGCTGGTGCACCGAGAGTCGTAAACGGTGTGAAATGCTCTCAGTCTACAGCGCAAAAAGGCTGGTGAACAAAAATTCACCAGCCCTAGCCTGTTTTATCAGGCTAATCTACATAAATGCAGATTATTTGATCTCAACAGAAGCACCGGCAGCTTCCAGCTCTTTCTTCAGAGCTTCAGCTTCGTCTTTGGAGACGGCTTCTTTCAGGTTAGCCGGAGCAGCTTCTACCAGGTCTTTGGCTTCTTTCAGGCCCAGACCGGTGGCGCCACGAACGGCTTTGATGACGGCAACTTTGTTGGCACCGGCAGCAGTCAGAACTACGTCGAACTCGGTCTTCTCTTCTACTGCTTCAGCAGCAGCCGGGCCGGCCATTACGGCAGCAGCGGCAGAAACACCGAACTTCTCTTCCATAGCTTCGATCAGCTCAACAACTTCCATTACGGACATGGAAGCAACGGCTTCGATGATTTGGTCTTTAGTGATAGACATGACAAAAATTCCTGATGTTGAATAAACTCAAACAGCCTAGATAGGCGAGAATCAAGCAGCAGCTTGTTTCTGGTCGCGAACAGCAGCGATAGTACGAACCAGCTTGCCAGCAGAGGCTTCCTTCATGGTAGCCATCAACTTCGCAATTGCTTCTTCGTAAGTCGGCAGCGTGGCCAGACGATCAATTTGTGCTGCGGCGATAAACTCACCGTTAAAAGCGCCAGCCTTGATTTCGAACTTTTGGTTCGCTTTGGCAAACTCTTTGAACAGACGAGCGGCAGCGCCCGGGTGTTCGTTAGAGAAAGCAATCAAGGTCGGACCGGTAAATGCGTTGTTCAGGCACTCGTATTCGGTACCTTCTACCGCGCGACGCAGCAGGGTGTTACGCACAACGCGCATGTACACACCGGCTTCACGAGCGGTTTTACGCAGGACGGTCATCTTGTCTACAGTCACGCCGCGAGAATCGGCAATCACTGCAGAAAGAGCGCCTTTGGCAGCTTCGTTGACTTCAGCAACAATTGCCTTTTTGTCTTCGAGTCCCAATGCCATTGGCTTAACTCCTGGATTGAATCCGGGTCAAATGACCCAGTACTGACACATCCCCCCTACCTTTACAACAGAGGGGAACGATGCGGTAGCAGGATTCCAGAAGAGAAAGAATCTTTCTCGCTGGGTTTCCGGCACCGTCTACGCAGGAAGTATTAAGGCCTTACAGCCTCCTGCGGTCTTGGACGGAGGTCGAAGCCCCCAACCAATCAAGGCGCAAAATTATAGATTAAATTTTGCGCCTTGTAAAATCCATCAATTAGGCCTGAGCTTCCAGAGAAGCTTGGTCTACGGCAACACCGGCACCCATGGTGGTGGAGATGCTGACTTTCTTGATGAATACACCCTTGGCGGAAGACGGCTTGGCCTTTTTCAGGGCAACCAGCAGAGCTTCCAAGTTTTCTTTCAGCTGAACTTCATTGAAAGAAACCTTGCCCAGGGTGGTGTGAATGATACCGTTCTTGTCATTACGGTAACGAACCTGACCAGCCTTGGCGTTCTTGACGGCTTCGGCAACGTTAGGAGTTACAGTACCAACTTTCGGGTTCGGCATCAGACCGCGCGGGCCCAGGATTTGACCCAGCTGACCAACAACGCGCATGGCATCCGGGGATGCGATAACTACGTCGAAGTTCATCTCGCCTTTCTTGACCAGATCGGCCAGATCGTCCATACCAACCAGTTCAGCACCGGCAGCTTTGGCAGCTTCGGCGTTGGCACCTTGGGTGAATACGGCTACGCGCACTTCGCGACCGGTACCGTGCGGCAGTACAGTTGCACCACGTACGTTTTGGTCGGATTTACGAGCATCGATACCCAGGTTAACGGCAACGTCAACGCTTTCAACGAACTTGGCAGTAGCCAGTTCTTTCAGCAGGGCAATGGCTTCGTTGATGGAGTACTCTTTGGTACCGTCAACTTTTTCGCGAATAACGCGCATACGCTTGGAAAGTTTTGCCATTGTCTTAATCCTCCACTACCAGGCCCATGGAACGAGCGGAGCCGGCGATGCAACGTACTTTTGCATCCAGATCGGCACCGGTCATATCCGGCTCTTTGGTCTTGGCGATTTCTTGCAGCTGAGCCACAGTCACCTTACCAACCTTGTCTTTGTTCGGCTTGGCAGAACCAGACTGGATACCAGCAGCTTTCTTCAGCAGGAAGGCAGCGGGCGGAGTCTTGGTTTCGAAGGTGAAGGAACGGTCGCTGTAAACGGTGATCACGACCGGAGTCGGTGAGCCTTTTTCCAGCTTTTCTGTACGGGCGTTGAATGCCTTACAGAATTCCATGATGTTCACACCGTGCTGACCCAGAGCAGGACCAACGGGAGGGCTGGGGTTAGCACTGCCAGCCTTAACTTGCAGCTTGATATAAGCTGTGACTTTCTTAGCCATTACAAAAATACCTCAGAAATGGGTTCTAACGCCTCGGAGACATGCTCCTGCAAACGGCTCCCCAACTAATAAAGGGGCAGCGAATTATAATGACATTCGCTGCCCCTGACAACCGTTAACGAACAGAGTTTAATCAGCCCTTTTCGACCTGACCAAAATCCAGCTCTACCGGTGTAGAACGACCGAAGATCAAAACGGAGACCTTCACGCGGCTCTTTTCGTAGTCCACCTCTTCAACGGTACCGTTGAAGTCAGCGAACGGACCATCGGCAACCCGCACCATTTCACCCGGTTCAAACAGGGTTTTCGGACGCGGCTTGTCGTGGGCATCTTGCAGACGATTGAGGATGGCATCCGCTTCTTTATCAGAGATAGGAGCAGGACGATCAGAGGTGCCACCAATGAAGCCCATGACGCGCGGTACGTTGCGTACCAGGTGCCACGTGGTCTCATCCATGATCATCTGAACCAGGACGTAACCCGGGAAAAACTTGCGCTCACTCTTGCGCTTCTGGCCAGCGCGCATCTCGACCACTTCTTCGGTCGGGACCAGCACTTCACCGAACATGTCTTCCATGCCATGCATCTTGATATGTTCACGCAGGGATTTAGCAACACGGCCTTCATAGCCGGAAAACGCCTGCACCACATACCATCTCATACGTTGTTCACGTTGTTCAGTCATGGCTTATCCTTACACACCGGTAATCAGGTTGACCAACCAGACCAAGGCACCGTCCAGAATGAACAGCAACAGCCCCATCACGGCAGTCACCGCCAGCACAATCAGGGTTGTCTGAATGGCTTCCTGGCGGGTCGGCCATACGACCTTGCGGACTTCCAGGCGAGACTCACGGGCAAATGCCAGTGTCGCCTTTCCCTTGGTGGTTTGCAGGGCTACTGCACCGGCAGCAGCAATGACAACGACCACACCCAGGGCGCGGACGGCAGCGACGACATCGTTGAGCAGGTAATTACCCACTACAGCGGCCGCCAGGATAATGAAAACCAGGCCCCAAAGCAGGGTATCCTTGCTTCCGCCCTGGCTCTCAGAACTAACACTCATACAACCCACCTGTATCTGACGTAACCAAAGACACAAAAGCCCCGTACGAGACGAGGTATATGGCAGGGGCGGCAGGACTCGAACCCGCAACCATCGGTTTTGGAGACCGCTGTTCTACCAATTCGAACTACGCCCCTGCATAAGAAAGCCCCTATTATAGGGGCTTTGCTTTATTTATGTAAGCCAAAGATTAAGCGATAACTTTAGCTACAACACCAGCACCTACGGTACGGCCACCTTCACGGATGGCGAAACGCAGGCCGTCGTCCATCGCGATCGGCGCAATCAGGGTAACAACCATCTTGATGTTGTCGCCCGGCATTACCATCTCTACGCCTTCCGGCAGTTCGATGGTACCGGTCACGTCGGTAGTACGGAAGTAGAACTGCGGACGGTAGCCTTTGAAGAACGGGGTATGACGACCACCTTCTTCTTTGGACAGCACGTACACTTCAGATTCGAACTTGGTGTGCGGCTTGATGGTGCCCGGCTTGGCCAGTACCTGACCACGCTCTACGTCTTCACGCTTCACGCCACGCAGCAGTGCACCGATGTTCTCGCCTGCACGACCTTCGTCCAGCAGTTTGCGGAACATTTCAACGCCGGTACAGGTGGTCTTGGTGGTATCTTTGATACCAACGATTTCCACTTCTTCACCAACTTTGACGATACCGCGCTCTACACGACCGGTCACTACGGTACCGCGGCCAGCGATGGAGAATACGTCTTCGATAGGCATCAGGAACGGCAGGTCGATGGCACGCTCCGGCTCCGGAATGTAGGTGTCCAGGTGGCCAGCCAGTTCCAGGATCTTCTCTTCCCACTGAGCTTCGCCTTCCAGCGCTTTCAGTGCAGAACCACGGACTACCGGCAGGTCATCACCCGGGAAGTCGTACTCGGACAGCAGTTCGCGAACTTCCATCTCGACCAGTTCCAGCAGCTCTTCGTCATCTACCATGTCACACTTGTTCATGAACACGATGATGTACGGAACGCCTACCTGACGACCCAGCAGGATGTGCTCACGAGTCTGCGGCATCGGGCCGTCAGTCGCTGCTACTACCAGGATCGCGCCGTCCATCTGGGCAGCACCGGTGATCATGTTTTTAACGTAGTCGGCGTGACCCGGGCAGTCTACGTGCGCGTAGTGACGGGTGGCGGTGTCGTATTCTACGTGGGAGGTGTTGATGGTGATACCACGCTCACGCTCTTCCGGTGCCTTGTCGATCTGGTCGAAGGCGAAAGCCTTACCACCGAAGTGCTTGGCCAGCACGTTGGTGATAGCGGCAGTCAGGGTGGTTTTACCGTGGTCAACGTGGCCGATGGTACCCACGTTAACGTGCGGTTTATTACGCTCAAATTTTTCTTTAGACATGATCGTCCCTCTAAACTAACGCTGAGTACGCGGTGGCAAGCTAACCACAGAACAGTTTATATGATGGATTTGAATCTGGTGGGGAAGAGAGGCTGGTGCTGACAGGCAGGTTCGATTGCCGAACTCACCCTAAGGTGTGGCTCTGCTATCGCCTGAGCCGTATCAGCATCTTGGAGCGGGCAGCGGGAATCGAACCCGCATCATCAGCTTGGAAGGCTGAGGTAATAGCCATTATACGATGCCCGCATTTCTCTAACCCAAAGAACTCAAACCGCAGAGAAATATGGTGGAGGGAGAAGGATTCGAACCTTCGAAGGCAGAGCCGTCAGATTTACAGTCTGATCCCTTTGGCCGCTCGGGAACCCCTCCGCTACATAAATGCCACAACGGTAATTCTGCTTGCACCCGTTGTTTTATCGCTTTTGCCGAGCAAATAGACGACAGACATCTAAGCGTCGCGCATTTTATGGTAAGCATTTTGGGGATGCAACCATTGCGCCTTGCAAAATGTGCATTATTGCCGGGAACCAGGCAAAAAAGGACTCACTCTCCGCTCGAAACCGTCGCTTCTCTTGTCGCTCCCCACCCCTTGGTGTATGGTCGCCCTGCCCAAGAAACAGTGATGACACCATGACGACAGAGCATAACCCCTATCTGCAATTCACCCGCGAACAATGGGCGTTATTGCGCGACTCGGTCCCTTTGACCCTGACCGAGCACGATCTGCAGACCCTGCGCGGGATCAATGAAAAGGTGTCATTGCAGGAGGTGGAAGAGATCTACCTGCCCCTCTCCCGCCTGCTCAACCTCTACGTCAAGGCCAAGCAGCGCCGCAGCCGGGTACTGGAACAGTTTCTCGGTCAGTCCCGCGGCAAGGGTACCTACATCATCAGCATCGCCGGCAGCGTGGCGGGGGGCAAGAGCACCACGGCGCGCATCATGCAGGCATTGCTGGAACGCTGGCCGGAGCACCCGCGGGTGGAGCTGGTCACCACCGACGGCTTTCTCTATCCCAACAAGGTGCTGGAAGAGCGCGGCCTGATGCGCCGCAAGGGCTTCCCGGAATCCTACGACATCCGTCATCTGGTGGAATTTGTCGCCAACATCCGCGCCGGCCACGAAAAGGTCGAGGCGCCCGTCTACTCCCACCTTATCTACGACATCATCCCTGACGAGAAGAAGGTGGTGGAGCAGCCGGACATCCTGATCCTCGAAGGGCTCAATGTACTGCAGAGCGGCATGGATTATCCGCAGGAGCCCCATAGAGTCTTCGTCTCCGATTTCGTCGACTTCTCCATCTATGTGGATGCCGAGGCCGAGCTGCTGCGCACCTGGTATATCGAGCGCTTCCTCAAGTTCAGAAGTGGCGCCTTCTCGGATCCGGACTCCTACTTCCACCACTACGCCAAGCTGGCGGAGAGCGAAGCGACCAAGATTGCCAACAATATCTGGCAAGATATCAACTATCTGAATTTGAAAGAGAACATACTGCCGACCCGGGAGCGGGCCAACCTGATCCTGACCAAGGGCAACGAGCACGCCATCGAGCAGATCAAGCTGCGCAAGTAGCGGCTACCAACACGAATCAACATGAAGAGGGGGCCCGCAGGCCCCCTCTTCTATTCATGACGATCGCCACCGCCTTCAGTCGCCCCGGCGCAGGGAGATCTCACCGCCCAGGTAGAACTTGATCCCCTCTGCGGTCTCCAGCCGCAGGGCGCCGCGATCATCGATGCCACGCGCCACGCCGCGGATCTCCTGCTCACCCATCAGCAGCCGCACCGGTCGGCCGGCGAAGTGATCGAGCCGGTTCCAGTCCGCCACGAAGCTGGCGAGACCACTCTGTTCGAAGGTGAGCATGGCCTGCTGCAGGTGATCGAGCACCCGGCCGGCCAGCAGATTGCGATCCACCAGTTCCGGCTGGATGTGGCGCAGTTCGGACCAGGCCTGATCGATCCGCTCCCCCTCCCGGCTCGGCATCGCCAGATTGAGGCCGACGCCGATCACCAGATGACAGCTGGCACCGGCACTGCCGCTCATCTCCACCAGAATGCCCGCCAGTTTGCGGCCCTGATAATAGAGGTCATTCGGCCATTTCAGCTCCACCCCCGGATAACCGAGGGATTCCAGCGCCTGCACCACGGCCACGCCGACCGCCAGACTCAGCCCCATGGCGGCCGCCATGCCCTGCTCAAGCCGCCAGTACATGCTGAGGATCAGCTGGCACCCGAAGGGGGAGACCCAGGGCTTGCCGCGCCGGCCACGACCGGCGGTCTGGCACTCGGCCAGGCAGCTCTCGCCGGAGCTCAGCTGGTTGACCCGCTCCAGCAGGTACTGGTTGGTGGAGTCGATGACCGGAAAGCAGTGTACCGGCGCCATCGGCGCCAACGCCTGCAGTTGCACCTCGTCATAGAGCGCCATCGGCACCGCCAGCCGATAACCCTTGCCGGTCAGGCTGAACAAGTCCAGCCCCAGCTCCTTGAGCGCGGCCATGTGCTTGCTGACCGCCGCCCGGCTGATACCAAGCTGCTCACCCAGTTGTTCGCCGGAGTGAAACTGGCCGTCGCTGAGCAGGGTGATCAGGGTCTGTCTGATGGGGGTCAGGGTCATGAGAGCACCTCGTCGAGCCAGGTTTCACCGCTGCGCCCCATGAAGCGCACCTCGTGCTCCAGCAGCACGCCGAACTTCTGCTCCACGCTGTCGCGTACGTGAGCCGCCAGGGCGATCAGCTCCATGGCGCTGGCACCGCCCAGGTTGACCAGCACCAGGGCCTGCTCCTGATGCACGGCGGCGCGGCCGATGGCAAACCCCTTGAGGCCGCACTGATCGATGAGCCAGCCCGCGGCCAGCTTGGCCTGCCCGTCAGCGGTCGGGTAACAGGGAAGGTGCGGATATTGCTGCTTGAGCTGATCGGCCTGCGCCGCCGTCACCACGGGGTTCTTGAAGAAGCTGCCGGCATTGCCGAGCACGGCCGGATCCGGCAGCTTGACCATGCGGGTGGCACAGACGGTGTCGAAGATGGCCTGCGCCGTGGGCTGCTCACCGAGCGCGGCCAGCGGGCCATACCCCGCCACCGGCTGCCAGGCCTTGGGCAGGCGCAGGCCGACGGCGGTGATGAAGTGGCTGTCCTGACAGGCGTGCTTGAAGATGCTGTCGCGATAGCCGAACCCGCAGGCGGCCGCCTCGATGCGCTCCAGCTGGCCACTCTGCCAGTTGAACGTCTCCACATAGGCGCAGACGCTGGCCAGCTCGACCCCGTAGGCGCCGATATTCTGCACCGGGGCAGCTCCGACCGTGCCCGGGATCAGCGCCAGGTTTTCGAGCCCGAACCAGCCCTGCTGCAGGCTATGGCACACCAGCTCATGCCAGTTCTCGCCGGCCGCCACGTGCAGCAACCAGTGATCCCCCTCGTCGTGCAGCGTTATCCCCTTGAGCCGGTTGAGCACTACGACACCGGCGAAGTCATCGCAAAACAGCACGTTGCTGCCACCGCCCAGCACCAGCCGCGGCAGGCCGGCCAGCTCGGGGTTGGCCACCAGTTGCGGCAGATCGTCGATCCGTTCCACTTCGGCCAGCCAGCGGCAATGGGCATCGAGGGCGAGGGTGTTGAGCGTCAACAAGGAGGCGTAAGGGGTGAGTTTCATCTGCGTGTCCCGACAATGGCAAGCGGGCAGTCTACCTTATATTGCCGCCGGACGAAAAATCCGCCCCCCTTTTCGGACTCATGCCGCAGGAGTAGAGTATCCGGCTCCGACGCTTGAGGAAGTACTCATGAACAACCAATTTGCCGTCATCGGCCTGGGACTGTTTGGCAGCGCCCTGTGTGAAGAGCTGCAACGGCAGGATGCCGAGGTGCTGGCGATAGACATCGACGAGAGCAAGACCCGTCAGATAGCCACCCTCTGCAACCACGTCATCGTCGCCGATGCCACCGACGAGGCCACAGTGGCCGAGCTGGGGCTGGCCGACTTCGACATCGTCTTCGTCGCCATCGGTGACAACCTCGAGACCAGCATCCTTACCACCCTCGTCCTCAAGGAAGCCGGCGTGAAGAAGGTGTGGGTCAAGGCGCGCGACAAGTTCCACGCCAAGATCCTGCAGAAGGTGGGGGCCGACAAGGTGATCAACCCGGAGTGGGACATGGGCCGCCGGGTCGCCCAGAGCATGCTGGACAACCGGCTGTTCGACTATCTGGAGCTGGGCCACGACATGGTGCTGACCGAGTTCGTCATCGGTTTGCCGCAAAATGGCCGCACCCTCGCCGACCTGCATCTGCTGCAACAGACCGAACTGCAACTGCTGGCCATCAAGCGCGGCCAGGTGCTGCACAACGTGCTGACCGGCAAGATGGAGCTGCAACTGGGTGACATCCTGATCCTGGCGGGCAACAAGCACGCCATCGACCACTGGCTGGAAACCCTATGACCCGCTGGCGTAGCAACTACGCCTTCGCCCTGCACCGGGACGACGAGTCGCGCTGGAGCGAAGCCAAGCTGATCCTCGGCAGCTTCCTGATCATCCTGCTGGTCGGCACCCTGTTTCTGGTGCAGCCCTCCAGCCACAACGGCGAAGTGAGCTTCATCAACGCCCTGTTCACCGCCACCTCGGCCATCAGCGTGACCGGGCTCGGGGTGGTGGATACCGGCACCGCCTTCACCCTGCAGGGGCAGATCTTTTTGCTGATGCTGATGGAGATTGGCGGCCTCGGCCAGATGACCATGACCCTGCTGCTGATCGCCATGTTCAGCAAGCGGGTCGGTCTGCGCCAGCAGGTGCTGGCCAAGGAGGCGCTGGGCCAGGAGGGGTCGGTCAACATCATCCAGCTGGTGAAGCGGATCGTGCTGTTCGCCTTCATCGCCCAGCTCATCGGCACCGGCCTGATGGCCATCCGCTGGGTGCCCGAGCTCGGCTGGGAGCGCGGCCTCTACGTCAGCTTCTTCCACGCGGTCTCGGCCTTCAACAACGCCGGCTTCTCGCTGTTTGCCAACAATCTCATGGACTACAGAGACGACCCCATCATCAGCCTGACCATAGCCGCGCTGATCATTCTGGGGGGGATCGGCTTCACCGTCATCGTCGACCTGGTGCGCAATCGCCGCTGGCGCAAGCTCAAGCTGCACAGCAAGCTGATGCTGATCATGACCCCGGGCCTGCTGCTGCTGGGTACCCTGATGTTCTGGCTGCTGGAGCACAACAACCCGGGCACCCTCGGCAAGGCCTCCTTCGGCGGTCAGTGGCTGGCGGCCTTCTTCCAGTCCACCAGCGCCCGTACCGCCGGCTTCAACTCCATCGACATCGGCCAGATGGTGCCCGCCTCTTTGTTGTTCATGATGATGCTGATGTTTGTCGGGGCCGGCGCCACCTCCACCGGTGGCGGTATCAAGGTGACCACCTTCGCGGTGGTGCTGCTGGCGACCAAGGCGTTTCTGACCAAGCGCCCCCACGTCACCGCCTTCGGCCGCACCCTGTCACCCCAGATAGTGACCCGATCGCTGGCCATCATCATCGTCAGCACCATGGTGCTGATGCTGGCCATGTTCCTGCTGATGCTCACCGAGCAGCAGTCCTTCGACAAGATCATGTTCGAGACCATCTCGGCGTTTGCCACCGTGGGGCTCTCCACCGGCATCACCGCCGGTCTGAGCGAACCGGGCAAGCTGATCCTGGTGCTGGTGATGATCTGCGGCCGTCTCGGCCCGCTGACCCTGGCCTTCATGCTGGCCCGCCCGAGCGAGACCCGCATCAAGTATCCGGAAGAAGCCGTCTACACCGGCTGATGACACCGGGGCCCGCCGCGGCCCCGGTCATTCGCGCTGCCGCGTCTTGAGCCAGCGTCCCGGGCTCATGCCGAACTCCCGTTCAAACGCCCGCCCAAAGGCAGTTC
Organism: Aeromonas hydrophila subsp. hydrophila ATCC 7966; assembly: GCF_000014805.1. Classification (NCBI taxonomy): domain Bacteria; kingdom Pseudomonadati; phylum Pseudomonadota; class Gammaproteobacteria; order Aeromonadales; family Aeromonadaceae; genus Aeromonas; species Aeromonas hydrophila. The sequence goes on from NC_008570.1 coordinate 4,481,777, forward strand.
CGCCGCTGTACCCCGCCCCCAGCGCCACCTGAGTGATGGACTCCCCTGCCAGCAGCTGCTGACTGGCCAGCATCATGCGCCAGCGCGTCAGATAGCCCAGTGGCGTCTGCCCGGTCAGCGCCTGGAAATGGGCGGCGAAGCGGGCGCGCGACATGCCCGCCTCCCGTGCCAGCGTCTCTACCGTCCAGGGCTCGTCTCCCCGCTGATGCATGGCCGTGACGGCCCGCGCCAGACGCAGGTCGGAAAGCGCAGCCAGCATCCCCTGCCGGCAGTGCCCCTGTTCCACCAGATGGCGCAACAGCAGGATCAGCAGCACCTCCAGCAGGCGGGAGAGGATCGGTGGCTGGCCATAGCGGTCGGCGAAGGCCTCCTCGAACAGCAGGGTCAGCACCGGCGCCATGGCCGGAATCGTCTGCAGCGGCAGTACCAGGGTATCCGGCAGTGCCAGCTGCAATGGTGAGTCACCGGTCGGTCCGAACGACACGCTGGCGCACACCAGATCGCAGCCCGCCAGCTGACGCGGCTCGAGCCTGTGTCCCCGCCCACGGGGAAACAGGATCAGGGTCGGTTCCGTCAGCAGCAGGGGCTCGCCCCCCTCCTCGCGCAGCAACAGTTCGCCACGGCGCAGCAGGTGCAGGTGGCCACCAGCCGGATAGTCATGGCTGTGGGAGTGCTGGCACAGGTTGCCGGCAAAGAAGAGGTTGGCCCGGGGCGCGGCATGGGCCAGCAGTATCGAAAGTGGATCCATGTTTGAGACGATAAGTCGCCAATAGTGGACTATGGGTGATAAACCGTACCATTAAAACCGGCATAGTGTCTCCCGTACCCAACCCAAACAGGAGCACATCATGAGTCGCATTCACCCCGTGAGCCAGCCCAAACCGGCTGCCGCCCCCACCTTCGCCGCCCTCAAAAGCAGCCTTGGCAAGGTTCCCAACCTCTACGCCACCCTGGCCCATTCACCCGTGGTGCTCAACGGCCTGCTCGGTTTTGCCGATGCGCTGGGCAAAGGGCGGCTCAGTGCCCGCCAGCGGGAGCTGCTGGCACTGGCCATCGGCCAGGCCAACGCCTGCCAATACTGCCTGTCGGCCCACACCCTGCTGGCTGGCCGGGCCGGTTTCGATGACGACGCCATCCGGGCTGCCCGTCTGGTCCAGGCGGCGGATCCACTCGATCACGCCCTGCTGCAGCTGGCGGTCGCCCTGGTTACCCAGCGCGGTGTCATCAGCGATCAACAGCTGGCCGCAGCCCGTGCCGCGGGCGTGGATGATGAGCTGGCAATGGAGGTACTGGGACAGGTGGTCATCAATACCCTGACCAACTACGGCAATCATCTGGCGGCAACCGACATCGACTTCCCGCCGGTCACTCTCACCCCCTGACAAAGGAGCATGAATGGAACGCCATGACCGAGGTTTTCTGATCGCCCTCGCCGGGGTGGTACTGACCCTGCTCTGGATCGGCGTGTTCAAGTTCACGCCGACCGAGGCGGCGGCCATCCGGCCGCTGGTGGCAAGCCACCCGCTGATGAGCTGGCTCTATGCCGTGCTCTCGGAGCAAGCCGTCTCCAATCTGATCGGACTGGTCGAGATCCTGATCGCTGGCGGTCTGATTGCCGGCCTGTGGCGACCACGTCTGGGCTACTGGAGCAGCCTGGGGGCCATCCTGACCTTCCTCGTGACCCTCAGCTTTCTGCTGACCCTGCCGGACGTCTGGAAGCTGGTCGACGGAGTGCCGGTCACCGAGTTCTTCATCTTCAAGGATCTGGTACTGCTCGGCGTTGCCTGGCATTACCTCAATTTGAGTCGCGCCAGACTGGCCGACGCCTGACGACAATGCCTTTTTGCGCCCCGACAGGGGCGCTTTTTTTTATCAGGCAGCCTTGGCCGGCCGCTTGCTCCCCCGCTTGGCTGTCCCGCTCGTGCCACCAGCCGCCGTGCTGCGCTTGCGCTTGGTGAAGCGGCGTTTGTCGGCTCCGGGCACCGCCTTGGGCAGGGCGCTGAAGCTGGCCCCCGAATCCTGTCTGGCGCCGTCGATCAGGCCGTTCAACTGCTCGGTCAGCGGCCCCATGAATTGCTGATAGCTCGTCTGCCGCTCGGCAATCCGGCCGAGGTGCTGCTCCCACAACGCCGTCATGTCCGGCGTGGTGGCGGTGGCAGGCAGCGCCAGGATCAGCGCCCGTCCGGTGGGGGTGCCCTTGATGCTCTTGCCCTGGCGCACCAGAAAACGGCGCTTGAACAGCAGATCTATGATGCCCGCCCGGGTCGCCTCGGTGCCGAGACCGTCGGTCTCGCGCAGTGTCTTGCGGATCTCGGGGTCCTGCACGTAGCGGGCGATGCCGGTCATGGCGGCCAGCAGGGTGGCATCGGTGAACGACTTGGGTGCCTGGGTCATCTTCTCCAGCAGCGCCCCCCGCTCGCACAGCAGCTGCTCCCCCTCTTTCAGGGCGGGCAGGGTACCGGCTTTCTCTTCGTCGTCATCTTCTTCCACCCCCAATAGGGCCTTCCAGCCCGCCTTGAGGATCCGCCGCGCCTTGGCCTGGAACAGGCCGCCGGCGATGCGCAGCAGCACCTTGCTGTCGTTGTACTCGAACGGCGGGTAGAACTGCAGCAGGTACTGACGGGCAATCAGGCCGTAAAGCTTCGCCTCGTCAGCCCCCAGCGTGGCCGGGTTGCCCTGCTTCTCGGTGGGGATGATGGCATGGTGAGCGTCCACCTTGCCGTCGTTCCACGCCTTGCTGCGGATCTTGCCGTCCGCCTCGCTCACCGCCTTGGCCAGCGCCGGCGCCGTGCTGGCGATGGCCTCCCGCACCTGGCCGGCCCGGTTGAAGTGATCGCTCGGCAGATGACGGCTGTCGGATCGCGGGTAGGTAATCAGCTTGTGGCGCTCGTAGAGCCCCTGGCAGACGTCCAGCACCCGCTTGGCGTCCATGCCGAACCGCTTGGCGGCATCGATCTGCAGGCTGGAGAGGTTGTAGGGCAGCGGCGCCGCCTGCTTGCGGGCCTGCTCCTCCACCTCCTCCACCAGTGCGGGTTGACCCTGGATCCGCTCCACCACCTTGGCGGCCAGCGCCCGGTTGAGCACACGACCCTCCTCGTCCTGCCAGGGCAGACAGGCCTCGGAAGGCAGCCACTTGGCGCTGAAACGCTCGTTGCCTTCGGTCTGTAGATGGGCCAGCACCTCGAAGAAGGGCTTGGGCACGAAGGCTTCTATCTCGAGATCCCGCCGTACCACCAGCCCCAGCAGCGGCGTCTGTACCCGACCGACCGACAGCAGCTCGCTGCAACCCCCCTTGCGGCCAAGCAGGGTATAGGCGCGGGTCATGTTGATGCCGTAGAGCCAGTCGGCCCGGCTGCGGGCCAGCGCCGACACCGCCAGCGGCACGAACTCCTTGTTGTCCCTGAGCTTGTCGAGGGCACGGCGCACCGCCGGTGGGTTGAGATCGCTGATGAGACAGCGCAGCACCGGCCTGGTTTTGCCGTAGCCGAGGAAATCGATCACCTCGTCCACCAGCAGCTGCCCCTCCCGGTCCGGGTCACCGGCGTTGACCACGCAGTCGGCCTGCTTGAGCAGGCGCTTGATGACGGTGAGCTGGGTCTTGGTCTTCGGCTTGGCCACCAGTTGCCACTGGCTCGGGACGATGGGTAGCGACTCCATGCGCCACTGCTTGTAGGCGGCGTCATAGGCATCCGGCTCGGCCTGCTCCAGCAGATGGCCGATGCACCAGGTCACCACATCCCCCTGCGCGGTTTCGATAAAACCGTCCCCCTTCTTGTGGGGCTTGGGCAGCACGTCGGCAATGGCACGTCCCAGACTGGGCTTCTCGGCGATGAAGAGTCGCATGGCAAACACCTGAATACTGTATATGTGAACAGTATATAACGGGCCCCGGGCAAAGCCCAAGCCCTCCGCGGGCGCGAGGCGACAGGCCCTTGCCGAGGCAGGATCGATTGAGAGGGGGTGGCGGGCGGGTGCACAACTCCGCCAGGTGGTGGATGGCAGGCCCCGGCTGGCCATGCCTCAAACGAGGACAAAAAAGACGATAAAATCGCAGGAAGTTAAATTAAATTCAATTAAATGATAAATTACAAAATAATAAATGTATTTAAAATAACAATGCAAAATATAAATCATGATAGAGGTCAATCAACTACCTCTCAATGGATACTACTATATTGGTAATATTTGATCGTAGGAAAACGCCGTCATGCTTGGAAAATTGTTGAGAAAAACCTGGTTCTGGCTACTGCTGCTCGGGGCCCTCTTGGGCGTTGCAGCGCTGGGGGTCACGGTGACCGTCATGCACAAGACCAGCGCCACCGAGTTCTGCGTCTCCTGTCACTCCATGCAGACCCCGCTGGCCGAGTATCAGGGCAGCGTCCACTTCCAGAACGTGAAGGGCATCCGTGCCGAGTGCGCCGACTGCCACATTCCGGGTGATCCCACCTCCTATCTGTGGACCAAGATCCGCGCCGTGAAGGACATCTATCACGAGGCGATCGGCACCCTCGATACGCCAGAGAAATACGAGGCTCACAAGCTGCGCATGGCGCAGTCGGTGTGGGACGAGCTGAAGGCCAACGACTCCGCCACCTGCCGCAGCTGCCACAGCTACGCGGCGATGGACATCCTGGCCCAGCGCCCCAACGCCCGTGCCGAGCACCCGGTCGCCATCAAGGAGGGCCAGACCTGCATCGACTGCCACCGCGGCGTCGCCCACATCATGCCCGACATGAGCGGCCTGGCAGCCGCCGGTGCCAGCGAGCTGGCGCAAGCCGCCGCCCAGACCCCGGCCAACGTCACCACCCGTTACGCCATCGCCACCACCCCGCTCTATCTGGATGCCAACGCCAAGACCGACGAAGGCACCCTGATGCCCTCCACCCAGGTGGAAGTGCTGGCCAACGACAACGGCCGCGCCCAGGTGCGCATCGACGGCTGGCAGCAGGACGGGGTGAGCGAGGTGTTCTACGCCGCCCCCGGCAAGCGCATCCTGAGTACCCTGCTCGGCGACAAGGCCAAGGCGCAGCTCACCACCGGCAAGAGCGAAACCGACAGCGCCACCAACCTCACCTGGCATCAGGTCAGCCTGACCGCCTGGGTGGATCAAAGCCAGCTCATCGGCGATCAGGGCAAGCTGTGGCAGTACGCCTCCACCCTGATGTCCAACAACTGTACCGGCTGCCACGGCCTCACCGCGCTGGATCACTTCAATGCCAACCAGTGGATCGGCGTCATCAAGGGGATGGAATCCCGTACCTCCCTGACCCCGGAACAGGCTCGCATGTTGACCCAATACGTCCAGAAACATGCCAGTGACATGAGCGCGACGCACTAAGGCTGGCACAGAGGAAATCGTCATGACTTTTTTTACCGATAAGAAAACCAATCTGTCCCGCCGCAACCTGCTCAAGGGGCTGGGCGCCTGCGCGGCCCTGCCGCTGCTGGCCGGCATCTTCCCGAAAAGTGCCCTGGCCAAGGCCATCAGCACGGCGCTGGAACAGTTCCCGACCCTGGTACCGGCCCAAAAAGGCATCCTGACCGGCGCCCACTGGGGGGCTTTCGAGGCCATCGTCGAAGATGGCCGCATGGTACGGGTCCAGCCGGTGGCCGATGATCCGGCCCCCAACGATCTCATCGACATGGCGCCGTTCCAGGTCCACGCCAAGAACCGCATCAAGTACCCCATGGTGCGCAAGAGCTGGCTGGAGCACGGCCCGGGCGCCAAGCCCGAGCTGCGTGGCGCCGACGAGTGGGTGCGAGTGAGCTGGGAGAAGGCCATCGCCCTGGTGGCCGGCGAGATAGGCCGGGTGCAGAGCGACTTCGGCCCGCAGGCGATCCACGCCGGTTCCTACGGCTGGAAGAGCGTCGGCATGTTCCACAACAGCCGTACCCTGCTGCACCGCCTGATGAACCTGGCGGGCGGCTTCACCGGCTATGCCGGCGACTACTCCGCCGGCGCTGCCCAGGTGATCATGTCCCACGTGATGGGTTCCATCGAGGTGTATGAGCAGCAGACCGCCTGGCCCAACGTCATCGAGCACGCCGAACTGGTGGTGTTGTGGGGGGTCAACGCCCAGGTCACCCTGAAGAACAGCTGGAACATGCCGGATCACGAGGGTCAGGCCGGTTTCAAGGCGCTCAAGGAGAAGGGCACCCGCATCATCAGCATCGACCCGGTCTACAACGAAACCGCCAAGCTGGCGGGGGCCGAGTGGATTGCACCGAACGCCTACACCGACGTGGCCATGATGCTGGGGGTGGCCCACACCCTCTACAGCGAGCAGAAGCACGATCAGGCCTTCCTCGACCGCTACACCACCGGCTTCGACAAGTTCCTCGCCTATCTGCTCGGCAAGGAAGACGGCCAGCCGAAGAGCGCCGAGTGGGCGAGCACCATCTGCGGCGTCGATGCCAAGGTGATCCGCCAGCTGGCCCTCGACATGGCGTCCAAGCGCACCATGATCATGGCGGGCTGGGGCATGCAGCGACAGCAGCACGGCGAGCAGCCCAACTGGATGCTGGTCACCCTGGCCGCCATGCTGGGCCAGATCGGCCTGCCGGGCGGCGGTTACGGCTTCAGCTACCACTACTCTTCCGGTGGCAGCCCCACCGCCAAGGGCGGCATCCTGGCGGGCATCTCCGCCGGCAATGCGCCGAAGAACGGGCCGGCGCCGATCCCGGTGGCCCGCATCGCCGACTGTCTGGCCAACCCCGGCAAGACCATCGACTTCAACGGCCGCAAGGTGACCTACCCGGACATCAAGCTGGTCTACGTGGCGGGCGGCAACCCCTTCCACCACCACCAGGACACCAACAACCTGGTCAAGGCCTGGCGCAAGCCGCAGACCGTGATCGTGCACGAGCCCTACTGGACCGCCACCGCCAAGCACGCTGACATCGTGCTGCCGGCCACCACCAGCTACGAGCGCAACGATCTGGAGATGGGCGGCGACTACTCCCAGCGCTACGTCTTCCCGATGCACCAGTGCGTGCCGCCCCAGTTCGAGGCGCGCAACGACTTCGACATCTTCCGCGACGTGGCCGCCAAGCTGGGCCTGCAGGAGCAGTACACCGAAGGCAAGGACGAGATGCTGTGGCTCAAGCAGATGTATGACGGCATGGCCGCCCAGGCCCGTGGCGCCCGGGTGGCGCTGCCGCCATTCAACATGTTCTGGGAGTCCAACAACTACATCCGCTTCCCGGTGCCCGAGGCGAACCGCCAGTGGATCCGTCACGCCGATTTTCGCGAGAACCCGCTGCTCAACCCGCTCGGGACCCCGTCCGGCAAGATCGAGATCTTCTCCAGCACGGTGGCCGGCATGGGCTATGCCGACTGCGCCGGCCATCCCAAGTGGTATGAGCCCAAGGAGTGGATCAAGAGCAAAGAGGCGACCCGCTATCCGCTGTCGCTCAATACCTCCCACCCGACCCAGCGGCTGCACTCCCAGCTCGACAACACCCCGCTGCGGGACAAGTTCGCCGTCGCCGATCGCGAGGCGATCCTGATCCACCCGGACGACGCCAAGGCGCGCGGCATCCAGGATGGCGATCTGGTGCGCGCCTTCAACGACCGCGGCCAGATCCTGGTGGGGGCCCTGCTCTCGACCGACATCCGCCCCGGGGTGGTGCGGGTCTGCGAAGGGGCCTGGTTCGATCCGGCCAAACCGGGCGAGGCAGGGAGTCTGTGCAAGAACGGTAACGTCAACTGCCTCACCTTCGACGAAGGCACCTCCAGCCTGGCGCAGGGCAACTGCGGTCACATGGCCCAGCTGCAGATCGAGAAGTACCAGGGCCCGGCCCCGGTCAACACCGCCCACGCGGTGCCGGCCAACGCCTGAGCAGAGGAGTGAGCAACAAAAACGGCGCCATCAAGGCGCCGTTTTCTTATCTCGGTTTGTGGTGTGACTCAGAAGTCACCCTCAACCATCTACTCTTCCGGACACTCCACCCGCTTTGCAGCCAGAGCGCGGACTAGGTGGCTTAGAAGTCCCCTTCCACCATGTACTCTTCCGCACACTCCACCAGCTGGGGCCAGAGTTCTTCCGGCACCCAGGCATCCGGGTCATCTTCATCCCCGTCGTACTGGCTCCAGAAATAGCGGCGCAGGCCGGAGGCGAAGTCATCACTCAGCTCGGCCAGCTCGGAGAGCGGTCCCAACCAGGCGATGCGGCGCAGGCCGGAGGCGAGATCGTTGATGGCGTCCATCAGGCCGCGATCGTCGAAGCTCTGCTCCACCAGCAGGGTGAAGCGCTCGCGCGCCCGCTCGGTCTGATCCTCATCCAGCTCGCCCACGTCGGCCAGCAGGTCGACGAAATCTTCCAGCAGGAAGGCAATCAGGCTGTCGCGATCCTCAAACCACTGGATCTGGGCCCCCTTGGTGCCCAGCACGGAGGCATCGAACGAATCGTCGAGGTGACACAGTGCCCATGGATCATCGGTCATGGTTCTCTTCCTCAGGCTAAAACAGGTGCCATATCTTATGCCTAGCTCTCTACTCTTGCCACCTTGGGCAGCGAGAGAGAAGCCGCCAGCCCGCCGAGCTCGGCGCGCCCCATGATCAGGCTGCCGCGGTAGGCTTCCGCCAGATCGGAGACGATGTTGAGGCCCAGACCCGAACCCGGCACCTTCTCGTCGAGGCGCACCCCGCGCAGCACCGCCTTGGCGATCTGATCCTCGCTCATGCCGGGACCGTCATCCTCGATGCGCAGGGTGATCCAGCCCCCCAGCTCGGCGCTGGAGATGCGCAGCCGGCCGGCCGACCACTTGAAGGCGTTCTCCAGCAGGTTGCCCACCATCTCGTCGAAGTCCTGCTCCTCCACCCCGACCGCCAGGGTGGCCGGCACCTGCAGGTCCACTTCCCGGCCCGGATACAGGCGGGAGAAGGCGCGGCAGATGTATTCCACCCGCGCCCGCACCGGGGTCGACACCCCGAGGATCTTGGCGGCGCCGGTGACCCGCGCCTTGCCGAGGTGGTAGTCGATGTGGCGCTGGATCTGATCGAGCTGCTCGCCGAGGGCGGCCTGATCTTCCGGCGGCAGCTGGGCCACCTGGTTGCGCATGATGCTGAGCGGCGTCTTGAGGGCGTGGGCCAGGTTGCCGGTGTGGGAGCGGGCCCGCTGCAGCAGCTCACCGTAGTGGTGCAGCAGCCGGTTGATGTCCTCCACCAGCGGCTGGATCTCCAGCGGATAGCGCAGCCGGAACCCCTCCTGATGGCCCTGATGGACCCGGCTCAATTCGCGGCGCAACAGGTGCAGTGGCCGCAGGCCGTAGACGATCTGGAACATGAAACCGAGCACCAGCCCGGTCGCGGCAAAGCCAAGGCCGAGGAACAGGCTGATGCGGGTCTTCTTCAGGGTCTGGGTCAGGGCGCTGCTGTCCTTGGCCATCACCAGGGTGAACACCCGATCCGAACCGGGCAGCAGCACGGTGCGGGTCATGATCAGCAGCGGCTCCTTGTTGGGCCCCTTGCCGACGAAGAGATCCGGATCGCCGAAGGCCGACTTCAGGCCGTGCACGTCGAGGTGCACATCCCACAGGGAGCGGGAGCGGCTGACCACGCTCTCCCCCAGCTCCAGCTGCCAGTAGTAACCGGAGTAGGGCTGGCGAAAGCGGGGGTCGGCCATGGGTTCGGTGACCACCGGCAGGCCATCCGGCTGGATCTCGAGGCGGGAGAGCAGATCGTAGAGCTGCAGGCGCAGGCCGTCGGCCTCCGCCTCCTGCCAGTAGTTGCGCATCATGGTCTGCAGGCTGAAGCCGGTGGCGAACAGGAACAGCCCGCACCAGACCATGGCGATGACCACCAGCCGCCCCCGCAGGGTACGCACCAGCCTCATTCAGCCGCTCCGGTACAAGAGGGCATCAAGAGCCGGCTCATTCGTTGATCCGATAGCCGAGACCGCGCACCGTCTCGATGAGATCGGAGTGGGTCTTCTTGCGGATCCGGCCGATGAACACCTCTACCGTGTTGGAGTCGCGGTCGAAATCCTGAGCGTAGATGTGGTCGATCAGCTCGCTGCGCGACACCACCTTGCCCCTGTGCTGCATCAGATAGCCGAGCACCCGGAACTCGTGGGCGGTCAGCTTGATGGGGGTACCTTCGTACCACACCTGGGACGCCGCCATATCGAGCCGCACCCCGCCGATCTCCAGGATCGAGCTGGCGTTGCCCGCCGCCCGCCGCACCAGGGCATGGACCCGGGCCACCAGCTCGGCCACCTGGAACGGCTTGGTGAGGTAGTCGTCGGCCCCGGCGTTGAGCCCCTCGATCTTCTCGTGCAGCTGGCCACGGGCGGTCAGCACCAGTACCGGGGTGTCGATCCCCTTGCTGCGCCACTCCTTCAGCACGCTCAGGCCGTCGCGGCCCGGCAGACCGAGATCCAGAATGATGGCGTCGTAGGGCTCGGTCTCGCCGAGAAAGCCGGCCTCGTTGCCGTCGTGGCAGAGGTCGGTCACGAAACCGGACAGGCGCAGCTGTTCCGCCAGCTGGCCCGCCAGGGTCTTCTCATCTTCAACTATCAGAATTCGCATAAATGGGTATCCAAAGCAGGGTTGTGCCGGTACCGGCGGCGGTTGGGGAACGAACCGGATGGCGGCGCGTTCGCGGACTCACTCCATCACTCCTCTTCCGGAGGCGGACGCGGTTCGAACAGCCGCTCCAGATGATGGCCCTTGAGCCACACCATCTCCAGGTTGTCGGCCCGATAGCCCACCTTGATGACGCTGTTCTCGCTGTCGATCAGCTTGAGTTCGTACAGCCAGATGCCGTCCTCCTCCCCCAGATCGACCCGCAGCACCCGTACCGGCAGGCGGGAAGCCACCTCCATCACCTCATGAAAGGGGCGCACCCGTCCCTCGCTGACCGCCTGCTGCAGCAAGGCCTCGTTCGGCGTGGCCGCCTGTGCCAGTGCCGGCAGCAGCAACCCAAGCAGAGACAGGGCTCTATTCATGGATGATTCATCTCCCAAAACCTAACATAATGCCGTTTATAGTCTGCCAGCCATGAATCCGGAATGAATATGATCCGACGCAGTTTCCTGCTGATCCTTTGCCTCTTCTCCACCCTCGGCTGGGCGGCCGAGAGCCGTCTCGACATGGCCGGGCTGGTCAAACTGCTGGTGGCCCAAGGGTATCACGACATTCGGGAAGTGGAGCTGGAAGGGGACAAATTCGAGGTGGAAACCCTGGATGCCCAGGGGCAACGGGTACGACTCCTGGTGGACGCCCATACGGGTGACATCAAAAAAGAGGCCGACTAGGCCTCTTTTTTATTGCGGGTTGTCGGGGCGACGCACTGCCGGTCTCATGCCTCCCTCAGTTTCTGCGGCCGAAGCCGGCGCCAGGGGCGCAGCAGCTTGTCACGGCGCGGCACCAGCAGAGCACAGGCCAGCAGCAGATAGATGAGCGGCTCCTGCCAGCCGCTCTTGAGCGACCACCAGTAGTGCACCGGCACCAGCAGGGCCACCGCGTAGATCCAGTTGTGCAGCTGCTGCCAGGCCGGCCCCATGCGCCGCAGCAGGGCCGGGATCGAGGTGAGGCTGAGCGCCAGCAGCAACAGCAGCGCCACCATCCCCACCACTATGTAGCTGCGCTTGACCAGTTCGCCGCCAATCAGCCCCCAGTCGAACTGCAGATCCAGCCCCAGCCAGACCATGAAGTGCAGACCGGCCCAGGCCGCGCACCAGAGCCCGAGCGGGCGGCGCAGCTTGATGAGCTGCCCCTGCCGCCAGCGTTTGGCCAGCGGCGATACCAGCAGGGTGAGCAGCAGCAAGTTGAGCGCCCCCTTGCCGAGATAGTGGGTCAGCCCCTGTACCGGATCCCCTCCCAGCAGGCCGCCGGGCACGGCCACCAGCAGCCAGAGCAGAAACCCCAGCGAGGCGAGGTGTACCAGCGCCCGCAGCAGGGTGATGTGACGCGCCGTCAGTCGTAGAGTCATGGTGTCAGCTCCTCTCGTCTCAATACCACTTGCGCAGATCCATGCCCTGATAGAGGGACGCCACCTCGTCGGCATAGCCATTGAATGGCAAGGTCGGCTGGCGCTTGGCCCCGAAGATGCCCCCCTCGCCGATGAAACGCTCGCTGGCCTGACTCCAGCGCGGGTGATCCACCGCCGGATTGACGTTGGCGTAGAAGCCGTATTCGTTGGGGGCCAGCAGGTTCCAGGTGGTGGGCGGCATCTCCTCCACCAGCCGGATGGAGACGATGCTCTTGATGCTCTTGAAGCCGTACTTCCAGGGCACCACCAACCGGATCGGCGCACCGTTCTGGGCCGGCAGTGCCTTGCCGTAGAGCCCCATCGCCAGGAAGGAGAGCGGGTGCATCGCCTCGTCGAGGCGCAGCCCCTCGACATAGGGGTAGTCGATACCGCCACCGAGGGAACGCGACGCCTGTCCCGGTAGCTGTTCCGGATCATAGAGAGTCTCGAACGCCACGAACTTGGCGCGGCTGGTGGGCTCCGCCCGGCGGATAAGATCCGCCAGCGCGATGCCGCTCCAGGGCAGCACCATGGACCAGGCCTCCACGCAGCGCAGCCGGTAGATGCGCTCCTCCAGCGTGCTCTTGTTGATCAGATCCCACACGTCCAGGGTAAACGGCTTGGCCACCTCCCCCTCTACCTTCAGAGTCCAGGGCTCGGGCTTGAGGTAGTGGCCGTTGCGGGCCGGATCCCCCTTGTCGGTACCGAGCTCGTAGAAGTTGTTGTGGGTGGTGGCCTTCTCCTCCGGCGTGAGGATCAGCCCCTCCGGCCGGGCGGCGGCGTGGATGTTGAGCGCCCGGGTGGCGACCGGCGCCGGCTTGTCGCCAGAGAAGAGATCGAGCACCCCGGCCTGGGTCGGAAACGCCAGGGTGGCGGCGCCGAGCCCCAGTCCTTTCAGGATCAGGCGGCGATCCTGATAGACGGCTTCCGGCGTGACGTCCTGTTCGGTGAGGTGGTGGGCAGAGAGGCGCTTGAGCAACATGGAAAAACTCCCGGGGCGATGAGGGTAACAATCATAAGACCCGCCCCGGCCGAGTTTTATTTCACGGAAAATTACATGAATTGATAGAGGGGCAGTGCCTTGGCCATGGTTCCGACCAGAAACAGCACTACGAACACCAACAGGGGAACGATCACATTTGGCACCATCAGACTCACTCCATGAGCAGGACAGGGCCTCTAACTATGGAGTAGGGGCCAGCGCCTCACCATGAAATATTTTCGCGAGCGCAAGCGTATTCCTGAGTTGAAATGAGTGATGCAGATCACACACAATCCCGCCCCTGCTTGCCGCCCCTCTTGCGCGGGGTAGGCTCCCTTTTTTCCGAATTTCACTACTGAAGAGTCACGCCATGAGCCCATTGATCGCCATCGCCATCACGACCGGGATCCTCTCCGCCGTCTGGGGCTGGGTCGCCGTTACCCTCGGCCTCATCTCCTGGGTCGGCTTCCTCGGCTGCACCAGCTATTTTGCCTCCAGCGGTGGCTACAAGGCGCTGCTGCAGACCCTGCTGTGCAATGCCAGCGGCATGCTGTGGGCCCTGCTGCTGATCCATGGCGACGCCTGGTGGGGCGCCGGCGTGGCGGGCTACCTGATGACCGGGGTGGTGGCCACTCTGATGTGCGTGCAGGCCAAGCAGCAGTGGCTCGGCTACATTCCCGGCACCTTCGCCGGTTGCTGCGCCACCTTCGGCGCGGCGGGAGAGTGGCGGCTGATCCTGCCGTCACTGGTGATTGGTGCGCTGTTCGGCTACCTGATGAAGGCGAGCGGACTCTGGCTCTCCCACAAAACCCAGAAAACCCAGGCCACCGCTGGCGTCACCGACCCGGCCTGATCCCGGCGATGTGACCGAGCCGGTCTGAAACAAGAGGGGCGGTCCGTCATCGACGGGCCGCCCCTCTGTCATTTATCCCTTCGACTTGAAGTTCGCGGCTTCGATGCCGTGCCGATTCAACAGCTTGTAGAAATCGGTGCGGTTTCTGCCCGCCATGTTGGCTGCCAGGGTCACATTGCCCTCGGTGGTGCGCAGCAGCCGGATCAGATACTCCTTCTCGAACTCGGCCCGTGCCTCGTTGAACGAAGGGATGCCGCCACTGCCGCCGCTCAGCGCCGACTCCACCATGGCGGCACCGATCACCGGGCTGCAGCAGAGGCTGGCCAGCTGCTCCACCACGCTGCAGAGCTGGCGCACGTTACCGGGCCAACCCGCCGCCGCCAGCAGGGCCAGCGCCTCCGGCGAAAAGCCGAGGGCGGCGCAGTCGCCATGGCGGCTGCGATAGTCATCCAGCGCCTGCCTGGCCAGCAGCGGAATGTCTTCGCTGCGGGCGCTGAGGGGGGGCAAGGTGATGTTGGCCACGTTGAGCCGATAGAAGAGATCTTCCCGAAAGCGCCCCTCCTCCATCGCCGCCACCAGATCCTGATGGCTGGAGCTGATGACCCGCACCTCGGGCGTGCCCTGGCCGTACTCCTGCAACACCTGCAGCAGCTTGGCCTGCAGCGATTCCGACAGGTCCCCTATCTCGTCGAGAAACAGGGTCGCTCCCTTGGCCTGTTCAAACAGGCCGGACTGGCCATCCTCGCCAAACAGCTGCAGATCCAGCGCCGCCCACGGCAGCGCGGCACAGTTGATGACGTGCAGTGGCTTGTCACGCCGGCTGCTGGCCTGGTGCAGCGCCTGGGTCATGACGCCCTTGCCGGAACCGGAAGGGCCCATGATCAGCACGGGCACCTCCATGGCGGCGATGCTGCCAGCCTGGATCAGCAACTGCTCCATCTGCGGGTTGCGGGTCAGGATCAGCGACTGCCAATCCTGTCGCTGCTTTGGGCGCGTCAGGCTCAACGCGTGTTCTATGGTGGCGAACAGCTCATCCTTGTCGATGGGCTTGGTGAGAAAACTGAACACCCCGGAGCGGGTGGCCTGAATGGCATCGGGAATGGTGCCATGGGCGGTCATGATGATGACCGGCAGCCCCAGCCACTGGGACTGGATCCGCTCGAACAGCGCCAGCCCGTCCATGCCGGCCATGCGCAGATCGCTCAGCACCAGATCGGCCCGTTGCTGGCGCAGCCGGTCCAGCGCCCCTTCGGCGCTGTCGGCGGTATCCACCTCATAGCCCTGGCTGCGCAGGCGCATGCTCATCAGCTTGAGCAGGCTGGCATCGTCATCGACCAGCAGGATGCGACTCATTTCAGCGCCTCGCCATTGCCGTTCAGCTTGCGCTGATTGAGTTGATCATCGATGGCGGAGAGTTGCTCGATCTGGCGGCGCAGACGCTGCACCTCCTGACTCTGATCGTCGCGCCGGCTGTCGCGGGCCAGCAGCTCCTCGCCGAGGGCTATCCAGCTGCGCAGGAAAGCCTGGGCATCCAGCCCGAGCTCCGGCAGCAGGCTCTTGAGCTTGTCCAGACCGGCCCGCCGGCTGGCCACCGACTCGGACGGGTGGGTGTTGACCATGGCCAGGCTGACCCGGCTCTCGATATCGGTCGCCCCCTTGAGGCGCTGGCGCTCTTGGGCCCGCTGCTGGGCATGGCTGGCCAGCAGCCAGTCCGAGTATTGCAGGCGCACCTGCATCTCCTTGTTGGCAAACTCCATCCGTTTGGCGAGGGCGAGATCCGGCGACGCCGCCGGGTCACGCGCTGGCAGCAGGGAACAGCCTGTGAGCAGGCTCATCATCAATACCGGAACAACACATTGTTTCATCTTGGGCTTCACTTCAACGTCAACCGGAAACAGACATCCGCCTGTTCATCTTCAACCAATACCAACTCGCCGCCAAGGCTCATCGCCGATTCCCGGGCGATGGAGAGCCCCATTCCGGAGCCTTTCAGCAGCCCCTGGCGCACAATACTGCCCTGCTCGAAGGGCTCGAAGATCCGCTCCCGCTCGGCCAGCGGAATCGCGGGCCCTTCGTTGGCCACCTCCAGCCAGCTGCCGTTGCCATCCTGCCCGGCGCGGATCCAGATCTGCCCGCCGCTGGCACCGTAGCTGACCGCATTGGAGAACAGATTATCGAGGATCAGCCGCAAGCGATATGGCTCGGCCTGCAGGGTGATCGGATCGGTCGGCAAGTGTACACTGATTTGTTTGGATTCCAGCGCCAGCCGGTACTCTGCAGACAATTCTGACAGCAGGGGCGCCAGCGCCACCGGGGTCAGGGTGAACACCTCCTGCTGGCTGAGCCGGTTGAAGTCGAGCAGCCGCTCGATCAGGGTCTGCAGCCGGCGGCTGTTCTCCTCCAGCATCTGGCAGATCTCCTGCTGATCCGGGGTGAGCGGCCCTACAAGCTGCTCGGAGAGCAGATCCGCTCCTTCCCGCAGCACCGCCAGCGGGGTCTTCAGCTCGTGGGAAACGTGGCGCAGGAACTGGTATTTCTGCTGCTCCAGCTCCTTCAATTTATCGTGCAACCAGACGATCCGCTCCCCCAGCAATACCAGTTCGGCCGGCCCGTCCACCGGGCGTTTGTCCGGTTCCACGCCGGCCCCCAGACTCAAGATCCGCGACTCAATCTGACGCACCGGGTGGATGATCAGATAGGTAAACAGCAGCACCAGCAGCAGGCTGAGCACCGCCACGAAACCGCTGACCCACCAGATCTCCGTCATCAGGGCGGCGATGGTCGCCCGCACCCGGCTGACATGCTCGTCTACCTGGCTGCGGGTGATAATCTCAAGCTGCTGATTAACCTGATTAAATTCATCAAATTTGGGGCTGTTTGACTCGGCCTTGGCGCGGGCGAGATCCTGCAGGCTGTCGAGCCAGGCGAGCGCCTGCTCGAGACCCGTGTAAGCCTCGGCGTCCGGGATGGAACTCTGGTGAGCGGCCAGCAGGCTGCGATAACTCGCCAGCTGCTGCTGATAACTGGCCAGGATGCGCTCATCCCCCAGCACCGCATAGCGACGAAGAGTACGTTCAAGATCAATGGCTTGGGTGGTCAGCAGTGTCGCTCGACGGGTGTCGCGCACCGCCCGTTCCAGCTCGTCGCTGGTCAACTGGCTGAGGTGTTCGAGGGACTGGCTGTCGTGCCAGATCATGCCGCCCAGAGGCATCAACACCAGAACGAACCCCATCAATACCACTTGCAGCAGGGAGCGTGGGCGTACCTTGGTCATCTTGGACTATCTCAATTCAGCAGGGGTGGGTCAGCATATCTGCACTCCCCCAAAAAGCAAAACCGGCCAGAGGGCCGGTTCATGCTGCAGCTTGAGCATCACGCCAGACCGACGGATGCCACACAGATAATCAGGATCATGGCCAACGCGCCAGATGCGGTCAGCAGTGCCCATTTCAGTTCCACGCTCATGCAAACCTCCTTTCTTGCCAAGATGATAGAGCCTGATCACAACAGACAAACCGATGTTAATGCATAGTTAACCCGATAACCGTGAGCTGTGTATGAATTTCAGATGAGCCCCATCCAAGGACCGGTGACATGTTCTATCTGTGTAGCATTGGATCGAATCTTGACCCCCATCAGCACGTCAGTCAGGCGGTCGGCGAGCTGCTCGTTCACTTTGGCCGCCTGCAGCTGAGCTCGGTGATCCAGACCAAGCCGGTCGGGATGCACTCCAGCCATGATTTCCTCAACTGCCTGTTCGTCGCCGAGAGCGAGCTGGCACCGCACCAGCTCAAGGCACACTTCGTCGCCATGGAGCTGGCCCACGGCCGGGATCGCAGCGATCCGCGCTGCAAGGTGCTGGACCGGCCGCTGGACATCGACATCCTGGCCAGCAGCCAGAGCGATGACTTCTCCACCGCCCGGGTCGACGCCTATCTCGACGAGCTGCTGGCGGAGCTCTATGGCCGTGGCCAGGTGCATGATCGCAAGGTGACCCTGCCGCTGCACACCCGCTTGATGGCGGGCAAGGTGATCGAGGAGCGCCAGGTCGGCCTCGCCCCCATCGCCCTGCAGCAGGAGATGGCGACCCCGGCCGCGCTCCTGCGCTGACCCCTAGATGACGGCCAGACCGCGGCCACCATCCACCCGGATGCTGGCCCCGGTCATGTAGTCGTTCTGCATCAACAGCTGAACTGCCTGCCAGATGGGCTCCAGCCCCCCTTCCCGCGCCAGCGGCGTCTTCGCCAGCACCTGCTGGCGCCACGCATCGCCATGTTCGTCGAGAAACAGGATGGGGCCCGGCTCTATGGTATTGACCCGGACGGCGGGTGCCAGCTCGCGGGCAAAGCTCATGGCCAGCGAGTGGGCCCCCGCCTTGGTGGCCACATAGCTGGCAAACTGGGGTGCCGGCGCGTGGATGTAGATGTCGGTGATATGGATGATGCCGGCATTGGCGTTGCGCGCCAGCTGGGACGCCAGCGCGCGGTTTAGCTGGAAGGGGGCCGCCATGTGCACCCGGTAGAACTGATCAAACTGGGCCAGCTGCGCCGCCGGATCCGCCGCCTGCGGCTCAAACGCCGAGGCGTTGTGGATCACCAGCGCCAGATCCTGATGGACGGCCAGCGCCTCGATCAGCTTGCCGACCTCCTCCTCGCGCGCGAAATCCGCCTGCACCAGCTCGACCCCCAGCGCTCGCAGCCGCGCCAGCTCGGGTCGCTCGCTGCGATAGCTGCCCGTCACCTGCCAACCCGCCGCCACCAGCTGTTCGCACAGATAGAAACCAAGCCGGCGGCCACACCCCGTCACCAATGCACGCATACCCTCTCCTTGATTGTCCGGCCGGGGAATACCTATCGATCCCCACGGCACAAGCCATTGGCCGTTGCCGCCACCCGGCGGGCATAGTGGCGCCATTGCCACCTTACGGAGCCACTTCCATGTTACAGATCCGCGATCACATGAGCCGTTCGACCCACTCCCTCACCCCGCAGCTCGGCCTGGCCGAAGCGCTGGACCGGCTGCATGACTCAGGTCTGAGCGGCCTGCCAGTGCTGGACCCGCAGCAGCGGCTGATCGGTTTTCTCTCCGAGCAGGATTGCATCCCGAGCCTGCTCACCGGCAGCTATCACTGCGATACCCGCACCCGGGTCGAGGATCTGATGAGCCGGACACCTCTTTCGGTCAACCCGGATGACAGCATACTGGATCTGGCCCGCCAGATGACCGAGGCCAGACCCAAGGTCTATCCGGTACTGGAGGGGAACCGGGTTGTCGGCATCATCAGCCGCCGGCAGGTCATGCAGGCCCTCAACGCCCAGATGAAGGGCTGCCTGCCCACCTAAATCTGGTAGCGCTCCTTGTCGCCGATATCGAAGTGCAGCGGCATGCGCCACTTGGCCAGGGAGAGCAGGCAGAGCAGCAACCCGCACACCAGCGCCACTAGGGCGGCGGCCCAGCCGATGCCGGCCAGCTCCAGCAGCCACAACAGGGGCAGCAACAGAGGGACCGCCCTGATCCCTGGAATGGCGAAGCAGAACTGCTCCTTGCAGGCCAGCCCTGCCAGGGTGGCCAACGCCGCCCCCAGCACCAGCACATCCGGTGCCCCGCTCGCACTGAGCAGCAGGGCGCCCCACCCCAGCCCCTGCAGCACAAAGCGAATGCGCTTGTCATAGACATGCAGGCATAACCCGCATACCCCGCTGGCCACGGCCAGCGCCACCAGCCAGCTGGCCGGCGCCAAAAAATCCTGCCCGAGCAGCAGGCTTGCCCCTCGACACAGCAGCAGCAAGGCTGCCAGACTCAAGCCAAGGCGATAGAGGCAGACCGACACTCTGTCGATGCCGTCCAGCTCGCTTTCTATTTCAGGGTTTGCCATCGGCGGTCGCCTCTGTTGCAGGTAGGGGCCAATATACTTGAATTATGCCCGCGAGCGATTCCCTATTCCGTGCAGGAGATGTGGTTTGCGAAGATTCATTCTGCTCTGCCTGTTGTTCCCCCTCTGGCTGCAGGCCAAAGAGTTGATCATCGGTGGCACCCTGGAGCCGCCGCTGAAGTTTCTGGATGCGCAGGGCGTTCCCCATGGTCTGGACGTGGACGTGGTCAGCACCATCTTCGGCAAGCTGCGCATTCCCATCCGCATCGAGCTGACCGACTCCGGCGCCCGGCTGACCCGCAACGCCGAAACCGGGGTGTACGACCTGGTGATGACCCACTCCTACAAGCCAGAGCGGGAGCGCTATCTGCTCTACCCCCAGCAGGCTCACCTGCGCCACAGCTGGCACTTCTTCGTGCGCAAGGCCGACCTGCTGAAGATCCGCTACGACACGCTGAGCGATCTGAAACCATGGCGCATCGGCATCACCAAGGATTTCTCCTATACCCCGGAGCTGACCGCCGCCCTCGCCGACCCGGCCTATCACTTCCAGGAGATCCCCATCAACCAGCTGCAACTGCGCAAGCTGATCGCCGGGCGTATCGACGTGGTGCCCATGCCGCTGGTCACCGCCTTTGCCCAGATCAAGGAGGAGGGGCTGGAGGGCAAACTCGATTACCTGCCCAAGCCGCTCAAAGCCAGTCCTTACTACACCGTCTGGACCAAGGCCAGGGCCGATGCCACTACCCCGGCCCTGATGGCGGCCTACGACGCCGAACTGCTGCGAATGAAGCGCGACGGCCGGCTCAAGGCCATCTACGACCACTACGGCATCCCCTATA
The DNA here is from genome assembly GCF_000014805.1 of Aeromonas hydrophila subsp. hydrophila ATCC 7966. Classification (NCBI taxonomy): domain Bacteria; kingdom Pseudomonadati; phylum Pseudomonadota; class Gammaproteobacteria; order Aeromonadales; family Aeromonadaceae; genus Aeromonas; species Aeromonas hydrophila. The sequence goes on from NC_008570.1 coordinate 4,502,300, forward strand.
TCGAGCCCTGATCCCGACCGTCAGGGCTGCACGTCTCGCAAGATCGGGCTCTGCAGTGAAATCAGGGTTTCGCCTGTGAAATGGAACTCCCGCGTCCCTCAGTCCTTAAGGCTTCACATCCCGCAAGATTGGGTTTTGCAGCGAGATTAACGTCTCGGTGGACTGGATCTCGTCGATGGTCTGGATCTTGTGGATCAGCACCGTCTGCAACTCGTCGATGGAGCGGGTCATCACCTTCATGAAGATGCTGTAATGACCGGTGGTGTAGTAGGCCTCCACCACTTCGTCCAACGCCTGCAGCTTGGCCAGCGCCGAAGGGTAATCCTTGGCGCTCTTGAGGTTGATGCCGATGAAGCAGCAGACGTCGTAGCCCAGCTTCTTGGGGTTCACCTGCACCCGCGTTCCCTCGATGATGCCCGCCTGCTTCATCTTTTCCACCCGCACATGGATGGTGCCCGGGCTGACCAGCAGTTGTTTGGCAAGCTCGGCATAGGGAATGCGCGCATTCTCCATCAGGGCGGTGAGGATGGCCTGATCGAGATTATCGATCCGATAATTTTCCGGCACTTTTTTGCACTCCCTTTGATGATTCATCATTAATTGCCGGTGTATTTTGAAGAAAAAAATACACAAAGCCTATTTCTATTATCGAATATTGAATTTAGTTGGCAATCTGTTGAAGAATCCTCACATCCAACGGGTTCAAGACAGGTATTCAGCATGAAACAGCACTACATTCGCAGCCAGCAACAGATCAGCTTCGTCAAAGAGATGTTCTCCCGCCAACTCGCCCAGCAACTGGGTCTGATGGAGGTGCAAGCCCCCATCCTGAGCCGGGTCGGTGATGGCACTCAAGACAACCTCTCTGGCCACGAGAATGCGGTGCAGGTCAAGGTGAAGACCCTGCCTGAACACAGCTACGAAGTGGTGCATTCGCTGGCCAAATGGAAGCGCCAGACCCTGGGTCGCTTCGGTTTCGGCCCGGGCGAAGGCATCTACACCCACATGAAGGCGCTGCGTCCGGACGAGGATCGCCTCACCCCCATCCACTCCGTCTACGTGGATCAGTGGGACTGGGAGAAGGTGATGCCGAGCGAGCGCCGCGATCTGGCCTACCTGCAGGAAACCGTGCGCGGTATCTGGGCTGCCATCAAGGCCACCGAGCGCGCGGTCTGTGCCGAGCACGAGCTGACTCCCTTCCTGCCGGCCGAGATCCAGTTCCTGCACAGCGAAGAGCTGCTGACCCGCTACCCGGACCTCGATGCCAAGGGGCGCGAGCGGGCCATCGCCAAAGAGCTGGGGGCCGTGTTCCTGATTGGCATCGGCGGTGCACTCTCCCACGGCGAGCGCCACGACGTGCGTGCCCCGGACTACGACGACTGGAGCAGCCACAGCGAGCTGGGTCTGGCCGGTCTGAACGGTGACATCCTGGTGTGGAACCCGGTACTGCAAGACAGCTTCGAGATCTCCTCCATGGGGATCCGGGTCGACGCCGAGGCGCTGCGCCGTCAGCTGGCCATCACCGGCGATGAGGATCGCCTGCAGTACGACTGGCACCAGGATCTGCTGGCCGCACGGATGCCGCAAACCATCGGCGGCGGCATCGGCCAATCCCGTCTGGCCATGCTGCTGCTGCAAAAAGAGCACATCGGCCAGGTCCAGGTCGGCGTCTGGCCGGCCGAGATGAAAGCCGCCGTGCAAGGCATGCTGTAACGAATGAAAGTCATGCCGGCGTCATCGCCGCCGGCATGGCAACAGGCAGGTGGCCATCGGGGTTGAGCGAGCGCATCCCCGGCAGGCTGTAAGAGGCGAGGCCAGCAGTGGCCGCGCTTCGCAATCGGGGGCTTGCCCCTGCGACCCGCTCAACCCACGTCAGGTCGCTTCACTACATTCCTCCCGGCAATCTTCGGATTGCCGTTTTTTTACACCGAAAACCTGTGCTCAAAACCTGCCCCGATCTGGCACTGGCGCGGCAACCCCGCCTTTCTGCTGCCAGTGCAGTGGCAGGCAAACAACTGATCCACCGCCTCTTCCTGCAGATAGGCACCGAGCGCCACCGCCCGCTGTGGGCCGGAAAACTTCAGGTGCAGGCCGCCGATGACGGCGTGGATCCGCTCGTCACCACACACCTCCTTGGCCTGCTCGATGATGTTCTCGACCCCGGCGTGACCGCAGCCGATAAAGACGATGAGCCCCTGCTCGCTCTTGTAGGCCAGCGCCGAATCGTCGCTGATAAGGTCTTTCTCCACCCGTCCGCCCCGCACTATGTAGCCGAGCAGCGAAGGCGCAGCCCGGTCGCGCCGCACAATGCTGCCGAGGAACACCAGACGATCCGAGAGCCACACCGGCTCGGCCGAGCAGTGGGGAAGCAAGCCTCTGGCCGGCAGCGACTCCCGAGCCAGCTCCCCCGACAGGCGATAGAGGTTGCGCCGCCAGAAGGGGAGCGACAGGAAGTAACCCCGCTCGCAGAACACGTCCGGACAGGCGATGAGCGGGATGGGTCTTGGATAGGCAGGCAGCGAGCCGACCCCGCCCACATGGTCGTAATGCCCGTGGGAGAGCACCACATGGGTGAGCGAGGCGAGATCGATCCCCATCACGGCGGCGTTGTGGCACAGCGCCCGGCCACGGCCGCTGTCGAACAGCACCCTGAGGCCGTCACACTCAAGCAGCAGCGCCAACCCTCGCTCGGGCAGACAGCCAGGCAGATGAACGTCGTCATCCACCAGCACGGAAAACTTCAGCATCTCGCTTCCCCTGAAAACAAAACGCAGGCACGAGGCCTGCGTTTTTCATCGACAATCCCGTTACTGGGTCATGGTGAGGCCGTTGCTGTCGGCCCCCAGCACCAGCTTTTTGCCCGGCACGATGCGGCCGGAGAGCAGCGCCTGCGCCAGCGGGTTCTCCACCTTGTGCTGGATCGCCCGCTTGAGGGGACGCGCCCCGTAGACGGGATCGAACCCGGCGTGCACCAGTTTCTCGAGCAGCGCCTCGCTCACCTCCACCTCGTAACCCTGAGCCTCCAGTCGGCCCATCAAGCTCTTGAGCTGGATGCGGGCGATGGACTTGATGTGCTCCTCGCCGAGCGGGTGGAACACCACGGTCTCGTCGATCCGGTTGATGAACTCCGGCCGGAAGCTGCGGGTCAGCACCTCCATCAGCATGCCCTTCATCTCGTCGTAATCCTTCTCGGAGTGGTGCTCCTGAATGAGATCCGACCCGAGGTTGGAGGTCATGATCACCACCGAGTTGCGAAAATCGACGGTACGACCCTGACCATCGGTCAGGCGGCCATCGTCCAGCACCTGCAGCAGGATGTTGAACACGTCCGGGTGTGCCTTCTCCACTTCATCCAGCAGGATCACCGAGTAGGGGCGACGGCGCACCGCCTCGGTCAGATAACCACCCTCCTCGTAACCCACGTATCCCGGAGGCGCCCCCACCAGACGGGCCACGCTGTGTTTCTCCATGAACTCCGACATGTCGATCCGCACCATGGCGTCCTGGGTATCGAACAGGAACTCGGCCAGCGCCTTGCACAGCTCGGTCTTGCCCACCCCGGTGGGCCCCAGGAACAGGAAGGAGCCGATGGGGCGGTTCGGGTCGGACAGCCCGGCGCGGGAGCGGCGAATGGCGTTGGAAACCGCCTCGACCGCCTCTTCCTGGCCGATCACCCGGCTGTGCAGCTGATCTTCCATCCGCAGCAGCTTGTCGCGTTCCCCTTCCAGCATGCGGGCCACCGGAATACCGGTCCAGCGGGCCAGGACGTCGGCTATCTCCACGTCGGTGACCCGGTTGCGCAGCAGACTGGTCTCCTGCATCTCGGCCTGGGTGGCGAGATCCAGCTGTTTCTCCAGTTCCGGAATGCGGCCGTACTGCAGCTCTGACATCCGGCCCAGATCGCCTGCGCGGCGCGCCACGTCGAGATCCTGGCGGGCCTGCTCGAGGGCCGCCTTGATGTGCTGGGTGCCGGCGAGGGCGGCCTTCTCGGCCTTCCACACCTCATCCAGCTCGTTGTATTCCCGATCTTTTTCGCTGATTTCCTGATTGATCAGCTCGAGCCGTTTGCGGCTGGCGTCATCGTCCTCTTTCATCAGTGCCTGCTGCTCCAGCTTGAGCTGGATGATGCGCCGCTCGAGCCGATCGAGGGACTCGGGCTTGGAGTCGATCTGCAGCCGGATACTGGCCGCCGCCTCGTCGATGAGGTCGATGGCCTTGTCCGGCAGCTGGCGATCCGCGATGTAGCGGTGCGACAGCTGGGCCGCCGCCACGATGGCAGGGTCGGTGATCTGCACGTGGTGGTGCAGTTCGTAACGCTCCTTCAGGCCGCGCAGGATGGCGATGGTGTCCTCCACGCTCGGCTCCTCCACCAGCACCTTCTGGAAGCGGCGCTCGAGGGCTGCATCCTTCTCGATGTACTGGCGGTACTCGTCCAGGGTGGTGGCGCCGACGCAGTGCAGGTCGCCACGGGCCAGCGCCGGTTTGAGCATGTTGCCCGCATCCATGGCGCCTTCACCCTTGCCGGCGCCGACCATGGTGTGCAGCTCATCGATGAAGAGGATGACGTTGCCCTCCTCCTTGGCCAGATCGTTGAGCACGGCCTTGAGCCGCTCTTCGAACTCGCCACGATACTTGGCACCGGCCACCAGCGCCCCCATGTCGAGCGACAGCACCCGCTTGTTCTTGAGCCCCTCCGGCACCTCGCCATTGATGATGCGCTGGGCCAGCCCTTCGACGATGGCGGTCTTGCCGACGCCGGGGGCACCGATCAGCACAGGGTTGTTCTTGGTACGGCGTTGCAGCACCTGGATGGTGCGGCGGATCTCGTCATCCCGGCCGATCACCGGGTCGAGCTTGCCGATCTCGGCCCGCTCGGTCAGATCGATGGTGTATTTCTCCAGCGCCTGGCGATTCTCCTCGGCGTTGGCATCTTCCACCTTCTTGCCGCCACGCACCTTGTCGATGGCCGCTTCGAGTTTCTCCTTGGTCAGCCCCTGGGCACGCAGCAGCTCACCCAGCGTCCCCTTCTCGTCGAGGGCCGCCAGCACGAACAGTTCGGATGAGATGAACTGATCCTTGCGCTGCTGAGCCAGCTTGTCGCAGACGTTGAGCAGCCGGCCGAGGCCGTTGGAGAGCTGCACATCGCCCTCCACGCCGCTCACCTTGGGCAGCCGATCCAGCTCTTCGCCGAGGCGCGAGCGCAGAGAATTGATGTCCATCCCGGTCAGGGTGAGCAGCGGACGGATGGAGCCGCCATCCTGATTGACCAGGGCGGTCATCAGGTGAACGGGTTCGATGAATTGGTGGTCACGACCCAGTGCCAAAGACTGGGCATCGGAAATAGCAATCTGGAATTTGCTGGTCAGGCGATCGAGGCGCATTGCACTCCCCCTTTCAAGACAGACGCCGCTTGCGCGGCAAACAACATAACTTTCTGAGATGAAAGATGAGGCCCGTACGGACTATTTCAAGGGGCGGGGCTGGTTATTTTTTCTGCAAAGCGGGAAGCAGGCAGGATCCCCGCCCGGCAAGATGCAGGGCGGGAAGCATTGTCAGGGCGCCAGCCAGATAATCGAAGCCATGCGGCCGGTCTGGCCGTTGCGACGATAAGAGTAGAACTGTTCGCTGTCGCTGAAGGTGCAATGTTCGCCGCCATAGACGGCGGTGACACCGGCGCGGGCGAGGCGTAGCCGGGCCAGCTGGTAGATATCCGCCAGCCATTTCCCTTCGTTGGGCGAAGGGACGAACGCAGCCGCCGCCTCGGCCTGCTCGGCCATAAAGGCCTCGCGCACCTCGCCGCCCACTTCAAACGCAGTGGGGCCGATGGCCGGGCCAAGCCAGGCCAGGATCTCACCCGGCTCGCAGCCCATGGCAGCGATGCTCGCCTCCAGTACGCCCCCCTGCAGCCCGCGCCAGCCGGCGTGAGCGGCAGCCACCACAGTACCGGCCCGATCGCAGAACAGCACCGGCAGGCAATCGGCGGTCATCACGATGCAAGCCTGACCCGCCTCACGAGCACAGGCGGCATCCGCATCCGGCGCACAGCCATAGTCGCTGCTGACGGGATGCACCGCGGTGCCGTGCACCTGATTGAGCCAGTTGAGAGTGCCGGGGATCCCCGCTGCCTGCTGCAGCCGGGTCCGGTTGGCCTCGACCCTGGCCGGCTCGTCCCCCACGTGGGCCCCCAGGTTGAGGCCGGCAAAGACCCCCTCGCTGATACCGCCGTCACGGGTGGTCGACAGGGCGCTGACCTTGGCCGGTGCCGGCCAGTCGGGTTCGATCCATTTCATCTGTGGCTCCTCTCCTTCATATAAAACGGGGCCCCTTGGCTGCAACCAGTCAAGGGGCCCCATATCAGGTCATGCAGGGCGGGTTACGGCAGGAATCGTCGCAGAACCGCCCTCTTCATCAGTTCCAGACCAGATCGTCCGGATTGGCCAGGGTATCCGCCCTCAGCACTTCCATCAGGTCCAGCATGTCTTGCGGCGTCGGGGAGTGCCATTCCATCACTTCACCCGTGATGGGGTGCGCCAGCTTCAGCATGGTGGCGTGCAGTGCCTGACGATGGAAGCCACGCAGGGCCTCGGTCAGCTCGGGGGTGGCGTTGCGCAGCAGGCGCAGACGGCCACCATAAGCGGGATCCCCTACCAGCGGGTGCTTGATGTGGGCCATGTGGACACGGATCTGGTGAGTACGACCGGTTTCCAGCCGCAGCCGCAGACGGGTGTGGCCACGGAACTTCTCGTGCACCCGGTAGTGGGTAACGGACTCGCGCCCATTGGGCACCACGGCCATGTGGGTACGCTGGGTCGGGTGACGGCCGATGGGGGCATCGACGGTACCGCCGGCAGTCATGTGACCGATGGCGATGGCTTCGTACTCACGGGTGATCTGGCGCGCCTGCAGCGCTTCCACCAGGTGGGTCTGGGCCGGGATGGTCTTGGCCACCACCATCAGACCCGTGGTGTCTTTATCCAGACGGTGCACGATACCGGCGCGGGGCACCTCGGCGATGGCGGGGTAGCGGTGCAGCAGGGCGTTGAGAATGGTGCCATCCGGCGTGCCAGCGCCCGGGTGAACCACCAGACCGGCCGGCTTGTCGATCACCAGAATGTGTTCATCTTCATAGACGATGTTGAGCTCGATGTTCTGGGCATCCCAACGGGTATCATCCGCCAGCTCGACATCCACATGTACCTTCTGCCCGGCCAGCACTTTCTCGCGCGGGGTATTGGCAACCTGACCATCCAGGGTCACTCTGTCCTGTAAAATCCACTCCTTGATGCGGGTGCGGGAGTAGTCTGGAAACAATTCGGCCAGGGCCTGGTCGAGTCGCTGCCCGAATTGGTGATCCTGGAATTCGCCTGTCAGTTCAATATGCTGGCTCATGTATGGTCTCTTGAGCGGGGGGTATCAATTCGAAATAATCCGGGTATTCTAGCTTTTCTTTTAGCCAAGCATAACGGATACTTTGCCAATTTCGTGGAAATGGACCGGATGTTGTTGATGGGAAAGAAGTCTCACCTGCTGATGTCGCTCGCCTTGGTCGCTACCTTGATCACAGGCTGTTCCAGCACCAAACCCAAGGTACCGGACGAACCGCCGGAGACCCTGTACCAGAAAGCACGCCTCAAGCTGGATGCCGGTAACTACCTGAATGCTATCGAGTTACTGGAAGCTTTGGACTCGCGCTATCCTTTCGGCGCCTACTCCAACCAGGTTCAGCTCGACCTCATTTACGCCTACTACAAGCAGGATGATACTGCCCAGGCGATCGCCAATATCGACCGTTTTATCCGCCTCAATCCGGCGCATAAAAATATCGACTACGTATTCTACATGCGCGGTCTGACCAACATGGCCGGCGATTACAACTTCTTCCAGGACTTTCTGGGCATCAATCGGGACGACAAAGACCCCTCCTATGCCCGTCAGGCCTTCCAGGATTTCAAGACCCTGTTGCAGAACTATCCCAACAGCGTCTATGCCGCCGATGCCCGTGCCCGCATGATCGGTCTGAAGAACCGGCTTGCCCGTTACGACCTGAGCGTGGCCGAGTACTACGTGAAGCGCGATGCGCTGATCGCCGCCGCCAACCGCGCCAAGCTGATCGTCGAGACCTATCCCGACACGGCCGAAACCGAGAAGGCGCTGGAGATCATGATCAACTCCTACGACAGCCTGAAGATGCCGACCCTGGCCCAGCATGCCCGCGAAGTGCTGGCCAAGAACTACCCGGACAATCGTCTCGGCCGCGGCTGACTCGCAGCAACGCAATGAAAAACCGGAGCCCCTGGCTCCGGTTTTTTTATGGGCGCTTTTCATGGATGACATGACCATCAGCCCCTTCCCCCCGTGCCGGCGGCATAGGGAGAGACGGCGCACATCAGCCACGCCGTCATGCCGTGCGTTACTTGGCGACGTTGCCCGCCACGTTGAGCACATCCCAGGTGCGGGAGAAGGGCGGCGCATAGGCAAAGTCCAGCATGCCGAGCTGCTCGGTGGTCACCCCCATGGTGATGGCGACCGCCAGCGCATCGATGCGGTGTACCGCCCCCTTGCGACCGAGGATCTGGCCCCCCAGCAGCCGCTTGCTGCCCGCCTCGTATACCAGCTTGACGTGAATGTCGGACTGGCCCGGGCAGTAGTTGGTGTGGCACTTGTCCTTGATCACCACGGTGCGGTAATCGATGCCCATCGCCTTGGCTTCCTGCTCGGAGAGGCCGGTGCGGCCTGCCTCCAGCCCCAGCACCTTGAGCGCGGCAGAGCCGAGAGTGCCCGGGAACTCCTGCTCGGCCCCCGCCAGGTTCTCGCCCACCATCCGGCCCAGCTTGTTGGCGATGGTGGCGAGCGGCACATAGACCTGCTGCTGCTTCACGCCATGCCAGACGCTGGCACAGTCGCCGGCCGACCAGACGTTGGCCAGCGAGCTGCGCCCCTGCCGGTCCACCTTGATGGCGCCGTTGCCGAGCCGCTCGATGCCAGTATCAGCCAGGAACTCGGTATTGGGTTTGACCCCGGTGCAGACCACCACTATGTCGGCCTCGTACTCGCCATGGCTGGTACGCACGCCGGTCACCCGGCCCTCCCCCAGCAGCGCTTCTACTCGCTCGCCGAGATGAAGGGAGACCCCCTGCTCGCGCAGTTCGGTCTCGATATGCTGGGTGATCTCGCCATCAAACGCGTCGGGGATAACCCGCTCCGCCAGCTCGATCAGACGCACTTCTTTACCCTGATGCACCAGCGCCTCCACCACCTCCAGCCCGATAAAGCCGGAGCCGATCACCAGGGCACGGCTGTTGGCCTTGTCCTGCACGGCAGCCTTCAGCGCCAACCCGTCGGCCATCCGGCGCAGACCGAATACCCCCTCCTGCTGCAGGCCGGGGATGGGGGGCATCACTTCGCGGGCGCCGGTGGCGATCATCAGCCGATCGTAACGATCGGTGAAGATGTCGCCCTTGTGTTCCACTGTCAGCGTCTGCGCGGCAGCATCCAGGCCCAGCACCCGGTGGCCGGTCTTGACCTCGATCCCCTTGGCGGCGAACTGCTCCGGGGTGAACTCGGCCATGTAGCCGGGCTCCTGAAACTCGTCGCCAACGAAGTAGGGCAGACCGCAGGCGCCGAAGGAGATCACCTCGGACGCCTCATACACCACGATGTCGGCCTCTTTGGCCAGCCGGCGCGCCTTGGCCGCCGCACTCATGCCGGCGGCTTCGCCACCGATGATCACGATTCTCATACTCGCTCCTTTCCATGCAACGGGGAGGGCATGCCCTCCCCGCTCTCTCTTGTTTGCTCGCCGGGGCAGGGTCAACTCCCCCGGGCAGACGGATCAGATGGTGGACTCTTCGCCGTCCAGACACACCTCGTGCTCGCTGTTGAACACCGCCATGTCGGTCTCCCCCAGCAAACGGCTGGTGACGGTACCGGCGGTGATGGAGCCGGAGACGTTGAGGGCGGTACGGCCCATGTCGATCAGCGGCTCGATGGATATGAGCAGACCGGCCAGTGCCACCGGGAAGTCCAGCGCGGAGAGCACGATCAAGGCGGCGAAGGTGGCACCGCCACCAATGCCGGCCACCCCGAAGGAGCTGACGGTGATGATGGCGATCAGGGTCATGATGAAGCCCGGATCCATGGGGTTGACCCCCACGGTCGGCGCAATCATGACCGCCAGCATGGCCGGATAGATGCCGGCGCAGCCGTTCTGGCCGATGGTCGAACCGAACGAGGCGGCGAAGTTGGCGATCCCCTCGGGAATGCCGAGCGCCTTGGTCTGGGTCTGCACGTTCATCGGGATGGAGCCCGCACTGGTGCGGGAGGTGAAGGCAAAGGCCAGCACCGGCATGATCTTCTTCAGATAGCGGGCCGGGTTGATGCCCACCAGGCTCACCAGCAGCAGGTGCACCGCAAACATGATGGCGATGGCGCCGTAGGAAGCCATGACGAAGCTGAGCAGATTGAGGATATCGGCATAGTTGGAGCCGGACACCACCTTGGTCATCAGCGCCAGCACGCCGTAGGGGGTGAGGCGCAGCACCAGGGTCACCATCCGCATCACGATGACGTGGGCAACCTGCATGAAGTGACCGAAGCTCGCGAAGATCTCCGGCTTCTTGCGGGCGATACCGGTGGCGGAGAGGCCGATGAAGATGGAGAAGATCACCACGGCGATGGTGGAGGTCTTGCGCGCGCCCGTCATGTCGAGGAAGGGGTTGGCCGGGATGAACTCCAGCACCATCTTGGCAAAGGACATGCTCTCGACGCTGCCGAGGGTGGTCTGCAGGGCCGCGCCGCGGGCGGTCTCGGCGGCGCCGGCGGTGAGCCCCTCGGCAGTCAGGCCGAACAGGTTGGACATCAGGATGCCGGCCCCGGCGGCAATCATGGTGGTGAAGATCAGCACGCCTATGGTCATGGCGCTGATCTTGCCGAGCGCGGTGCCGCCGTTGAGCTTCAGGATGGCGCCGATGATGGAGACCATGATGAGCGGCGTGATGATCATCTGCAGCAGCTTCACATAGCCGCTGCCGACGATGTCCAGGTAGTCGCCGGTCTGTACCAGCACGTCGGAGCCGGCACCGTAGAGCAACTGCAGGGCGGCGCCAAACAGGATGCCCAGCCCCAGCCCCGAGAAGACCCGGCGGGTGAAGCTGACGTGGGTTTGCTGCAACCGATAGAGAAACAGCAGCAACATGACCAGGATGGCCAGATTACCTATAACGCTAAGAGTCATGACGATATTCCCCAAATGATCGGGCCGGGCCCGAGGTGTACGGGCGAGTGCCCAGTGCGCACTCTCCCCTGAAACGTGCCGCATCGTGGCGGCCCGCCCCCCGGTGTGGCCGGGGTGGCGTCAACAGGCAGAAAAACGGAGGGTGGCCTGCGCCACCCTCTTGCATCACTCGGCCTTGCCTTGTTGCTTGGCCCGCATGATGTTGATGATCTCGATATCGGTATCCAGCATCCCCTGTTTGGAGAGGCGACCCAGGTTGGCGATGGTCTGATCCACATCGTCGGAGACGATGCCTTCGCTCTGGGGCACGTGCAGGTTGTTGATGGCCATCAGCGACGATTTGACCGCCGCCGAGGTGGAGGTAGAGACCTTCATGGAACAGGCGCTGCCCGCGCCGTCGCAGATGATACCGGAAACGTCGCCGATCATGTTGTTGATACAGTGACTAATTTGCTCGAACTGGCCGCCCAGCAGCCAGGTGATGGCGGCCCCCGCCCCCATGGCGGCGGTGCTGGCGGCGCAGAGGGCCGACAGCTTGTTCTGGTAGGTCTTGATGTAGATGGCCACCAGGTGGCTCATCACCAGCGCCCGGGTCAGCTGCTCATCGCTCGCCTGGAGGAAGCGGGCGGCCGCCACCACCGGCATGGTGGCGGCAATGCCCTGGTTGCCGGAGCCCGAGTTGGACATGGCGGGCAGCATGGCACCATCCATCCGCGCATCGGAGGCGGCGGACGACAAACGCATGGCCAGGGTCATCAGGTCATCGGAGAGCAGCTTGCGCTCCACCTGCTCGGTGAGGATCTTGCCGATGCGCAGGCCATACCCCTGCAACCCTTCATCTGCCAGCGCCTGGTTCATGGTGGCCGCCTCGCGGATGAAGTCGATCTCGGCCAGCGGCACCTGCAGGGCGAACTCGACAATCTCGCGCAGGGTCATGGCTGGCTTGCTGGAAGGGGCGGCCTGGATCTGCACGCCGGGGGCGCTGTCCTGCGCCATCAGCACCTCGCCGTCTCGCTCCATCAGGATGATGCGGGTGTGGTCGGTACAGATCACCACCCGGGCGCTGTGCCCCTCCACCTGTGCCAGCACCTCGGCGTAGAGCACGTCCGGCACGTCCTTCACATCCACCTTGATGGCGGGCAGGAGCACCTTGGCCTCTTCCACCTGGGCCGGGGTCAGGGCCTTGAGCACCTCCAGCCCGGCATCCGGGTTGCCGCCGGTGATGCCGACGGCGGCCGCCACCGGCAGACCTATCATGCCGGTACCCGGCACGCCGACCCCCATGCCGTTCTTGAACAGATTGCCGCTGACCCAGACGCTGACGCGAGTCGGCACCTGCCCCAGCAGCTTGCGGCAGTTGGCCGCCGCCAGCGCCACCGACATGGGCTCGGTGCAGCCAAGGGCCGGCACCACTTCACGCTTGAGCAGGGTAATAAAGTCGGTCCATTGTGCTTTCATTGCGATGTGTCTCATGTTCACGGTGCCCGATGCGGGCTTGTCATTGTGCTGTCCGCTCCACAATGGCGGAGCGACATATAACCAGTATGGCGGGAGATGCCGGGTCGGCTGCAGCCGGTCGAGGGCCGAGCCGATGATCGGGGCCGCCTGAGTCGTTGGGCATTCCGATCAACTTTTGGTAACTCTAAAGCAATAGGACTCAAATAAATTTGAACCGCTTCGCTTTTTGCGCAGGCATTATGCCCAACTGGCGGTGAAGTGCCACAAAATGTGAACAAGCGCACGGCAGGTCGCTGCCGACCTGGTTAAGCCAGCAGCGGGGAAAGTCAGAGCCCGTAACGGGTCAGCAGGGATTGATATTCGGGGGTCTGTTTGAAGGCCTTGAGGGCGAGGGAGAACTGATAAGCCAGCCGCTCGTTGCCGGGCCTGTGGGTAAAAGCGAGAAAATTGCGGTTGCTCTCGCTCACCAGTTTTTCGCTGTGGCCGACCTGATCCTGCAGCCCCTGCCCCTTGAGCAGGTAACGGCCCACCATCTGGTTCATCACGACCCCATCGAGCCGCCCCGCCATCATCAGGTGCAACTGCTTGATCATGTTGCTCTCCCCGGTCATGGCCACCCGGGTAAACAGGGCCGAGGTGAGGAATTCCTCACCGTAGGCGTAGTCAGCCTGGGTACCGATACGCAGCCCCTTGAGACTGGCCAGCCCCTGGAAGTCGACGGGTCTGGCGAACGGGAAGAAGAGCACTTCTCCACTCTGGGAGAGGGGTTCATCCGGATAGTGCAACCACTCCAGCCGGCGCTCTTCGAAGAAGGCATCGACGATGGCATCGCCGCGCTGGAGCCTGGCCTCCTGCAGCACCCGCTTCCAGGGCAGTACCTTGACCGTGGTGTGGTAACCCATCCGCTTGAGCACGGTGCGGGCCAGCTCCAGATCGGCACCGCCCAGGCTGCCGTCATCGAGCCGCATCACATAGGGCGGCCACAGCTCGGTCAGCAGGGTCAGGGTCGGTGGCTCGCTCGCCTGTGCCGCCCACCCCCACCAGAGGCAAAGCAGGATCCATCCTTTACGCCACACCATGCAGTGATCTCCTCTGTGTATTGGCTGAGGATATACCAAGAAGTGAGTAATAAAAAAGGAGGCCGGAGCCTCCTTTTTTGCTTTCCTCTCCGGCGCTTACAGCGCTTTCAGGATAGCCTCGACGCTGGCCTTGGCATCGCCAAACAGCATCTGGGTGTTCTCCTTGAAGAACAGCGGGTTCTGCACGCCGGCATAGCCAGTGTTCATGGAGCGCTTGAAGCCGATGACGTTCTGCGCCTTCCACACTTCCAGCACCGGCATGCCGGCGATGGGGCTGCCCGGATCTTCCATGGCGGCCGGGTTGACGGTGTCGTTGGCACCGATCACCAGCACGGTATCGGTATCGCTGAAGTCTTCGTTGATCTCGTCCATTTCCAGAACTATGTCATACGGGACTTTCGCTTCCGCCAGCAGCACGTTCATGTGGCCTGGCAGACGACCGGCCACCGGGTGGATACCGAAGCGCACCTTGACGCCGCGATCACGCAGCTTCTGGGTGATTTCAGCCACCGGGTACTGGGCCTGTGCCACCGCCATGCCGTAGCCCGGGGTGATGATGACGGAGCTGGAGTTCTTCAGCAGGTCAGCCACGTCTTCAGCGCTGGTTTCGCGGTATTCGCCCATCTCCTGGTCGGCCGTGGAGGCCACGCCGTCGGAGCCGAAGCCACCGGCGATCACCGAGATGAAGGAGCGGTTCATCGCCTTGCACATGATGTAAGAGAGGATCGCACCGGAGGAACCCACCAGCGCACCCACCACGATCAGCAGGTCATTGGAGAGCATGAAGCCCGCCGCCGCCGCCGCCCAACCGGAGTAGGAGTTCAGCATGGAGACCACTACCGGCATGTCGGCGCCACCGATGGAGGCCACCAGGTGCCAGCCGAAGGCGAAGGCGATCAGGGTCATCACCAGCAGGGCGAAGGTAGAACCGCCCGCGTTGACGAAGTAGACCATCAGCGCCAGCGAGGCGACCACGGCCAGCAGGTTCAGCTTGTGGCGATGCGGCAGCATCAGCGGCTTGGAGGAGATAAGGCCACGCAGCTTGCCAAACGCCACCACGGAACCGGTGAAGGTCACCGCACCGATGAAGACGCCGAGGAAGATCTCGACCAGGTGGATGTTCAGCATGGCGCCGGAGAGGTGCTCGACCTGGGCGACGCTGGCCGCCTGCTCGAACGCCGCACGGGCGGCAGCCAGGGTGGCATCCAGGTTGGAACCGACGGACACAACCACTTCAGCAGGTGCGGAGGGGTGCAGATCGATGAAGCTGTTGAAGCCCACCAGCACGGCCGCCATACCCACGAAGCTGTGCAGCACGGCCACCAGCTCGGGCATCTCGGTCATCTCGACCTTGAGCGCCAGACGCACGCCGATGGCACCGCCGATCACCATGGCCAGAATGATCCAGTGCACGCCACTGGTTTCCGGGTTGAACACGGTCGCGAGCAGGGCGATGGCCATCCCCGCGATACCGAACAGGTTGCCATGCTTGGCCGTCTCTTGCTTCGACAGTCCCGCGAGACTGAGGATGAAGAGCACGGCGGCAACGATATAGGATGCTGTTACCAGTCCTTGAGACACGTTAAACCCCCTTAATCCTTACGGAACATCTTCAGCATGCGCTGAGTGACGGTGAAGCCACCGAAGATGTTGATACTGGCAATCAGCACGGCGACGAAGGCCAATGCGGTGACCAGGGTCGACCCTTGCCCAATCTGCAGCAGGGCACCGACCACGATAATGCCGGAGATGGCATTGGTGACCGACATCAGCGGCGTGTGCAGGGCGTGAGAGACGTTCCACACCACGTAGTAACCGACCACGCAGGCCAGGATGAATACGGTGAAGTGGGAGAGGAACGCCGCAGGCGCCACGGCAGCAACCCAACCGAAGGCGGCGATGCCAAGGGCACCGAACACGAACTTCTTGTTGGAGGGCTTGGCCGCTTCCTTCTTGGCGGCCGGTTTGGCGGCAGCCGGTTTTTGCGGGGCGGCAGAGACCGAGATGGCGGGCGGCGGGAAGGTCACTTCACCGGCCTGGATCACCGTCATGTTGCGCTGCACCACGTCTTCGAAGTTGATGGCGACGTTGCCGTCCTTCTCCTTGCACATCAGCTTCATCAGGTTGACCAGGTTGGTACCGTAGAGCTGGGAGGATTGGGCAGGCAGGCGGCCCGGCAGATCGGTGTAACCGATCACCTTGACGCCGTTGCCGGTGACATGCAGTTCACCCGGCACAGTGTATTCACAGTTGCCGCCAGCCTGAGCGGCCATGTCCACGATCACCGAACCCGGCTTCATGCTGTCCACCATCTCTTTGGTGATCAGCTTGGGTGCCGGCTTGCCCGGGATCAGGGCGGTAGTGATGATGATGTCCACTTCCTTGGCTTGCTGGGCAAACAGCGCCATCTCGGCCGCGATGAACTCTTCGCTCATCACCTTGGCGTAACCGTCGGAGGAAGAGCCATCCTCGCCACCGAAGTCCAGCTTGAGGAACTCGCCACCCATGGACTCGATCTGCTCGGCCACTTCCAGACGGGTATCGAACGCACGCACGATGGCACCGAGGGAACCGGCAGTACCGATGGCGGCCAGACCGGCTACGCCGGCACCGATCACCAGGACCTTGGCGGGCGGCACCTTGCCGGCTGCGGTGATTTGGCCGGTGAAGAAGCGACCAAACTGGTGCGCGGCTTCCACCACGGCGCGATAGCCACCGATGTTGGCCATGGAGGAGAGGGCATCGAGGGACTGGGCACGGGAGATCCGCGGCACCATGTCCATCGCCATCACATTGATGTTGCGCGCGGACAGCTTCTTGACCAGCTCAGGGTTCTGGGCAGGCCAGATGAAGCTCACCAGGGTGGCACCATCTTTAATTTGTGCGATCTCGGCATCGGTCGGCGCATTGACCTTGAAGATGAGGTCGGCTTGCCAGACGCTCGGCACCACGCTGGCACCGGCAGCCTCGAAGGCGGCATCATCGAAGCTGGCCAGCAGGCCGGCACCGGCCTCGATGGCGACCTCGAAGCCGAGCTTTTTCAGCTGCTCAACGGTGGCCGGGGTCGCTGCGACCCGGGTCTCACCGGCGAGACTCTCTCTCGGTATTCCAATCTGCATGACTATTCCCTGATGGTTAATAAACAATCGCTGCCCAGTGTCGCATTTCTGGCGAAACAAGACATGACCAAAGTGCAGGTCACGGGCCCTTTGTTATGAAAATCAGTAGGCTTTACCTCAACCTCCTGTCATGGCCAGGCCCCCGCTTTTCAGGCGCGAAGGTGATTAGTATCAAATTTTGGAGTTTTATTACAACCGCAGTCCCGGCGGGGCGCGTACAGAATTCAGCCCGTCCCGGACCATGATTTAAAAAAACAAACCAAATTAGCGACTTATACCAGTAAAAAGCGCTGGAAAAAGTGATCCAACCAGTCAAAAAAAATGTTTTACCGGCCCTCTATCTTAGCGCTTTTTGTTCTTACGAAATCCGCACGGATCACAGATATCGGGCCGAAAACGAAAAAAGTAACTGTTTTGTAACAGACAAGGGGCCGGCTACCCGCCAAATGAGCGGATCCGGCCCCTGCTATTTAATCGTTTCGATGGTGACGGACCAGTGCGCCCCGCTTACCAGGCCGCCTCATAAATATGCTGGCTCTGCACCAGGTCGATATCGCCGTGCTCGCCGATGGCGGTCATGCCATGTTCCGCCAGCTTGCCGAGCAGGGTATCAATTCCTGCGTCCGCCACGCCGTAATCCCGCAGCCGGGTCTTGACCCCCATCCGCTCGAAGAAGTCGCGGGTGGCGGCGATGGCGCCATCGATGCGCTCCGCTTCACTGCCGCTGCGCAGATCCCACACTCGCTCGGCGTATTGCAGCAGCTTGGCGTGTTTCTGCTGGCGCTTGGCCTGCAGCAGGGCCGGCAGCACCACCGCCAGGGTCTGGGCGTGGTCAAGGCCGTGCAGGGCGGTGATCTCGTGGCCCAGCATGTGGGTCGCCCAGTCCTGCGGTACGCCGGCCCCGATCAGGCCGTTCAGCGCCAGGGTGGCGCTCCACATGATGTTGGCGCGCACCTCGTAGTTTTCCGGTTCCACCAGCGCCTTGGGGCCTTCTTCCAGCAGGGTCAGCAGCAGACCTTCGGCGAAGCGATCCTGCACCTTGGCGTTGACCGGATAGGTGAGGTACTGCTCCAGAATGTGGATGAAGGCATCCACCACCCCGTTGGCCACCTGGCGGGCCGGCAGGGTGTAGGTCAGCACCGGATCAAGCACGGCGAAGCGCGGCATCACGAAGGGCGAGAAGAAGTGCACCTTGTCGCCGCTGCTGCGACGGGTCACCACGGCGCCCATGTTCATCTCGGAGCCGGTGGCCGGCAGGGTCAGCACGGCGCCGAGCGGGATGGCGGAACGCACTTCGTTGCCCACGGTCTCGAGGATGTGCCAGGGATCCCGGCTCTCGTCGTAATGGGCCGCTGCGGCGATAAACTTGGTGCCGTCGAGCACGGAGCCGCCGCCGACGGCCAGCAGGAAGTCGACCCGCTCGGCGCGGGCCAGCTCGACCGCTCCCATCAGGGTTTCATAGGTGGGGTTGGGCTCGATGCCACCGAATTCAAACAGGGTCATGCCGGCCAGCTCGCTGCGGATCTGGGCCAGCAGACCGCTGCGCACCACGCTGCCACCACCGTAGGTGATGAGGATGCGGGCATCGCGCGGCAGCTGTTCACGCAGCTGGGCGACCTGGCCCTTGCCGAACAGGATCTTGGTCGGGGTATGCAGGGTAAAGTTGTTCATCGACATTGCCTTTGTGAGTATCTGGCGGCCAGGCCGCAAAAATGTGATTGCATTTTTCTCCAGACAACCAATACCATCAAGGCAACATCCTGCTTTATTTTTGCCTATTCCTACAAAGCAGCCAAAACAGAACCCAAGAGCATCCCATGCAGACCCGCTACACCGATCTCGCCGCCAAGCTGGCCCGCCACGTCACCGCCCCCGGCATCACCCCCTCGCCGGTGGATCAGGTGAGCCTCATCTACACCACCGAATACCACGGCCGCACCCCGGTGCTCTATCAGCCGCGGATGATCGTGATCCTGCAGGGGCACAAGGTGGGCTATCTGGCGGACCAGGTGTTTCGCTACGACCCCAACCACTACCTGCTGATGACCCTGCCGCTGCCCTGCGAGTGCGAGTGCTTCGCCTCCCCCGAGCAGCCCCTCATCGGCTTCTCCCTCGAGATCAACCTGGTGACCCTGCAGGAGTTGCTGCTGGAGCTGGGGGATGCCCTGCCCGCCCCCACCCCGCAAAAGAGCGGCGTGCACTCGGTGCCCCTGTCGGAGGCCATGTTCTGCGCCGCCGAGCGGCTGATCGACCTGATGGACAAACCCCACCACGCCAGAGTGCTGGGGCCGCAGACGGTGCGGGAGATGCTGTTCTACGCCCTGCACGAGGGGGGCGGCCCGGCGTTGCAGGCGCTCGCCAATCGCCACAACCATGTGGGCCAGATTGCCCGGGTGCTGCGTATGATAGAGTCGCGTTACGCCGACAACCTGACCATGGAGGAGCTGGCGCGGGAGGTGAACATGAGCGTCTCCGCCTTCCACCACCACTTCAAGGCGGTCACCGCCACCTCGCCGCTGCAGTACATCAAGTCGTTTCGCCTCCACAAGGCGCGGATGATGATGCTGCACGACGGCATCAAGGCGGGCACCGCGGCAACCAGGGTCGGCTACGAGAGCAACTCCCAGTTCAGCCGGGAGTACAAGCGCTTCTTCGGCAGCACGCCGACGGATCAGGCCTCCCGCTTTCGGGAAGGCCAGCTGCGCATCATAGAGGGATAACCAGAGAGGAATTGTTCATGCGTGCACTGCTTTGTCTGCTCACCGCCTGCCTGCTGACGGCCTGTACCGGCCTCGCCGACGGCATCCGCCCCATTACCGGCTTCCAGCTCGACCGCTACCTCGGCACCTGGTACGAGATCGCCCGCCTCGACCACGGTTTCGAGCGCGGACTGGAGCAGGTGAGCGCCACCTACAGCCTGCGCGACGACGGCGGGGTCAAGGTGCTCAACCGCGGCAAGCAGAGTGACGGCAGCTGGCGTGAAGCCGAGGGCAAGGCCTACTTCGTCGACAAACCGGATGAGGCACGGCTCAAGGTGAGCTTCTTCGGCCCCTTCTACGGTGGCTACAACGTCATCGAACTGGATCCCGATTACCAGCTCTCGCTGGTGACCAGCTACAACCACGACTATCTCTGGATCCTCGCCCGCTCACCCAATCCGCCCAAGGAGAAGGTGGACGCCCTGGTCGCCAAGGCGAAGTCGCTAGGTTTTGCCACCGATCAGCTGATCTGGGTCAAGCAGACCCATTGAGCCTGTCGTGAAACAAGAAAGGGCAGCCCGCGGGCTGCCCTTTTTCATGGACGTTCGCCTGATGATCAGAGCCGGAAGCGGCCGATCTCCTGCTCCAGCCGCTCGGTCAGCCCCTTCAGCTCGGCTGCCTGCGCCGCCTCCTGATTGGCCTGCTCGGCCAGCTCCTGGGAGACGTGGCGGATGTTCTCGGTGTTGCGGCTGATCTCGCTGGTGACCGAGGTCTGCTCTTCGGCCGCCGCCGCAATCTGGGTCGCCATGTCGCTGATGGCACCGATCGCCTCGTTGATCTGCCCCAGGCTCAGGTTGGCGGACTCCGCGTCCTCCACGCTGGTGCCCGCCAGCTGGCGGCTGGTCTCCATGCCGCTCACCGCCCGGCGGGTGGTCTGCTGCAGGGTCTCGATCATCTGCTGGATCTCGTCGGTGGAGTCGTGGGTGCGGCGCGACAGCACCCGCACCTCGTCCGCCACCACCGCGAAACCGCGGCCCTGCTCACCGGCCCGGGCTGCCTCGATGGCGGCGTTGAGCGCCAGCAGGTTGGTCTGCTCGGCAATGCCGCTGATGGTGGCC
The DNA here is from genome assembly GCF_000014805.1 of Aeromonas hydrophila subsp. hydrophila ATCC 7966. Lineage (NCBI taxonomy): Bacteria > Pseudomonadati > Pseudomonadota > Gammaproteobacteria > Aeromonadales > Aeromonadaceae > Aeromonas > Aeromonas hydrophila. The sequence goes on from NC_008570.1 coordinate 4,523,006, forward strand.
AGAATGCCGCTGATCTTCTGGGCGTGGGCATCCAGCTCCACGATGATCTGGCTGGCATCGGCCACTTCGTCCGCGAGCCCCGTGATGCTGCGCTGGCTCTGACCGACCTGCGACTGGCCGGCGACCGCCAGCTTGACCGCATCGCCCGAGGTGGTGGCGGCAAACTCGGCGTTGCCGGCGATCTCCTGAGTGGCGGAGGCCATCTCGGTCACCGCGGTCGCCACCATCACGATCTCGTCCTGCTGCTGGCGCACCCGCTGGCTGCGGGACTGGGCCCCGGCTGCCTGGGCGCGGGACTGGGCCGCCAGCTCGACGGTGACATCCCGCAGCCGGCTGACGATGCCGTGCAGCCGCGCCACGAACTGGTTGAAGCTCTCCGCCAGCTGACCCACCTCATCCTTGCTGCGGGTGTTGATGTGCACCGTGAGGTCCCCCTCGCCGTGAGCGATGTCGTGCAGCGCGCCAGCCACCCGGCCCAGATCGGCAAACAGATACTTGAACATGGCGGTGAGCAGGGCGCTGAACACCAGCATCAGCACCAGAGTCAGCCCCACCAGCTGCCACAGCAGGGAGGCGAGCGGCGCCTCCAGCACGTCGCGATACATCACTATGGCCAGCAGCCAGTCGGTGCCCGCCACCGGCTGCACCGCCAGCAGCACGTCACGCCCGTCCAGGGTGGCGGCGTGCAGCTCGTTGTTCTCGCGGCCCCACTGCTGGAAGGTGGCCGCCGACAGGTCGGGAGAGAGCTCACCAATCTGCTTGAGCGCCAGCTCCTTGTTGGGATGGCCGACGATGAGGCCGCTGCTGTCGAGCAGCATGGCGTACCCCTCGCCCTGCACCTGCATCGCCAGCACCTCGTCGATCAGCTTGTCGAGCGCCAGGTTGGCCCCCACGGCGCCGACCAGTTCGCCCTGATGGAGCACCGGCTCGGAGAGGGTGACCACCAGCTTCTGCATGGTGACGCTGACATAGGGGGCGGTGACGATGAGCTGCCCCGCCTTCACCGCATCCTGATACCAGGGGCGCTCGCGCGGGTCATAGTTGCCGGTGTTGAGGGAGGGGTCCTGGCGGGTCATCACCCCCTGGGTCGAGCCAAAGTAGGTGAGCCCGAACCCACCCGAGGTGTAGGCCTGCTTCAGGTGGGGCACCAGCTCGGCCTGCGGGTTGTCGGCGATCAGGTTCACCAGCGCGTGCACCGTGTTCTTGCGATCCGCCATCCAGTCGCCGATGGCGACCGAGTAGGCGTGGCCATAGTTGACCGCCTCGCTCTGGATGGCGCTCATGGTGCGGGATTTGAGGGTGTGAAAGGCAACGATGCCGAGCAGTGAGGCCATCAGCAGCACCACCCCCAGACTGGTGGCCAGCAGCTTGCCGCGCAACGAAAGTGTCATGACTACGGATCCTTGTTGTTGTGACGGGCCAGGGAGAGACCCTTATTTAATCAAGGCTATCGGCCACATGCTGAACAGACTTTAGTGAATCCCATTATTTTTACATCTATCAACAACAGAACCCGCTACTCGTCATTACTGGATCGCTATTCCATGCTGCTGACAACCCCCATGAAAGAGCCAAAAAGCAGCTACCCATGACAACAACAAGGCCGCCCGCAGGCGGCCTCCCATTCTCTGCCCGGCAGGGCTACTTGACCCGGGCGATGGCGGTGTTGAGCCGCATATTGGTCGCATCCAGCCCTGGGATCTGGCCATGGAAGTCGAACTCCAGCCTGACGCCGGGGCGGAACAGCAGACAGTGGGTGGAACCGCCGAAGTGGAACATGCCGAGCGGATCCCCCTTCTGCACCCGATCCCCCGCCTGCACCGTGATCTCGCAGCTCGACACCTCGGCCATCCCCACCGGCACCACGCACATCAGGCCGATTTTGGGGTTGTCGGCCTCGATGAAGATGAGTGCCCGGGTTGCCACCGAGGTGAGGAACGGCTGGGAATTGTTGGGGGCGCTGGGATCCGCCCCCTGCGGGTCGGCAAAGCCTTCGAACTGGTTTTCCAGATAGTAGGTGCCGTTGACGATGCGCACCTTGCGGATGGTGCCGCTCACCGGGCTGTGCCAGCGGTGGTAGCTGAGCGCGCTGAGGAAGGCCTGGTAGACGGTGCCGCCTTCGAAACGGGGCGCCAGATCGTCAAAATCGAGCATGTTGTCCAGCGAATAGGGCTGCCCCTTGAGCCAGAACTGATCGCTGCGGCTCACCTCCTTGCGCACCTGCAGCGGCGCCGATTCGCAGGCGTTGACGATGACACCGTCATCCGTCGGTGCAGATACCGGCCGCACCCCGGCCCGAAAACGGCGGGTGAAGAAGTCGTCCCAGCAGCTGAACCCGTGGTATTCGGCCGCCGGCTCGCACTCGAAGATCTGCTCGAAGCTGCCCGGCGTGGGGTTGGGCCCCTCCCCGACCGCCTCGTTCGCCACCTTGACCATCTCGGCCTTGGCCACCTTGCCGAGCCAGGGCACCACCAGGGTCTCCTGATCCAGCCGGCTGACCGGTTCATTCAATACATAGCGGGAAGCCGGGCTTTGCAGGAACTGGGCCCAGTAGTCGAGGATCTTCTTGAACTGCTGGTTGATCAGGGCGTTGGCAAAGAAGTGATAGCCAGACTGGGTGGCCATGGGCCAGTCGAGCAGAGCATTGATGGGAAAGCCGATGAGACCGGATGGCTCGTGGCTGGGGATGTCCTGATACGCCTCGGGCGCCGTGGTCATGATGCCGTTGAGCAGCCCCAGGAACTCCTCGAACGAGCGTACCTCCGGCTGACCGAGCGGGGTCAGGTGCTTGTGGCGCCAGGCTTCCTTGAACATGGCTTCGGCCTGGGCATGCAGCGCAGGGTTGGCATGGACCAGATCCCGCAGCTCGGCGATGGGTGGCACCAGCGCCCGCGGCTGCTGGGTCACGTAGTGCTTGATGCGCCGGATCCAGCGCTCGATATGGGCGCCATCGCGGGGGATCCAGCCACCGGGACGGGACTTGTTCAATCGGGTTTCAACTGCCTTGTTCATGGTTCGCTCTCCTCAGCTGATGTTCACGCCCACAATCCACGGCTTGAGCATTGAGTGCCGGCCTGCCAACGGCATGCCAGGGCACCGACCCTGTTATGTAGCACAGGGAGCGCGGCGGGACGATTGCCAGAAACGACAGGGCAAACCGGCGCAACAACGACTAGCGGTCGGGAGGAACGAGTACAACGGGAGGAAGCGCCCTGCTACAGCAGTCGGGGCAAGGGACGATGGGAAAAAATGGGAGGCCCGGAAAAGCGAAAAGCCAGCTCAATGAGCTGGCTTCTCTGAAAAATGGCAGGGGCGGCAGGACTCGAACCCGCAACCATCGGTTTTGGAGACCGCTGTTCTACCAATTGGAACTACGCCCCTGCAACAAACGAGGCGAATTATACAAAGCCGGGATCAAAGGTAAAGGCTTTTTTCTCACTTTCGGTGCGATTGCACAAAGGACGAGCAGATCTGGTCACTTTTTGCAGCCAAAGGGGGTAACTCGCTGTATTTACAGCCTTGTTTGGGTAGGAAAGCAGCGGCAATGGGGGTAGGGTGAAGAGGTGGCCAGGCAATGAGGAGGCTGCTCATGCTCAATTATCGGTTACTTCAACAACTTGCACCGCTCAACTTCCGGGATGAGAGCAAAACCGAGGCCCTGCCGGACTATCTGGCACGGGTCGCCCCGCTGGTGCCCTTCATTCCCGACAATGTGCTCTCCCAGTGGATTTACCGCCATTGGCGCGGTTTTGAATCCAACTGGAGCTTTATCGATCTCGCCCGCCACCAGTTCGAGTGTGAAAGCTGGCCCACCGCCAAGATCATCGAGCAGACCGGCTCCCGCCATATGGAGGTGGTCGAACGCTGGGGCGAGATGCTGAGGCACAACCGTTACGTCCGTCGCTCCTGGCTCGGGGAGTACATGCTGAGCCAGGGCACCTGGTCCGAACCCATCATAGTGCTGGCATCGGCAGCGGGCAGCAGCTACCCGGACGGTCACCCGCTGCCACAACCCTATTGCCTGCTGGAGGGGCACCACAGACTCGCCTATCTGCGCAGCATGGCCGAAGATGCACAGCCATTGCAGGCCGAACACCAGGTGTGGGTTTGCCGGCCAGTTCACGACAGTTAAACGTTTTTCCGCGTAAATCTTGCCTTTAAAATAAATTTTTGACAATTCAAAATGCGACTCTATAATCTGTCCGGTTTGAAAAAAGGTCAGGACAGGACGATGCAGTTTTTGCTGAAAAAAACAGCCTTGCAGACGGGTGGAGCGCACCAGAGCGGCCCCGTTGTTTCCGGTTCCCGACCCACAGATCCCCAATTGTTTTTAAAAAAAGCCCCTGTTTCAGGGGCTTTTTTTTGTGCCCGAAAAACCTTCATTGATGTCAAAGGGAATGCAGACGATGACCAATCCACTCTATAAGAAACATGTCATCTCCATTTCGGACCTGACCCGGCCCGACATGGAACTGGTGGTCGCAACCGCACAGCGGTTGAAGGCCGAGCCCGACACCCGCTTGCTGAAAGACAAGCTGGTTGCCAGCTGCTTCTTCGAAGCCTCCACCCGTACCCGCCTGTCGTTCGAGACTGCGGTCCAGCGCCTGGGCGGCAACATCATCGGCTTCGCCGACGGTGGCAACACCAGCGCCAAGAAGGGCGAGACCCTGGCCGACTCCATCAAGATCATCGGCTCCTACACCGATGCGGTGGTGATGCGTCATCCGAAAGAGGGCGCCGCCCGCCTCGCTTCCGAGTTCTCCCGGGTACCGGTCATCAACGGCGGTGACGGTTCCAACCAGCATCCGACCCAGACCCTGCTCGACCTCTTCTCCATCCACGAGACGCAAGGCAAGCTGGACGGTCTCAACGTCGCCTTCGTCGGCGACCTCAAGTACGGCCGCACCGTACACTCGCTGGCCCAGGCCCTCAGCCTGTTCAACTGCCGCTTCTTCTTCATCTCGCCGGAAGCGCTGGCAATGCCGGACTACATCTGCGAGGAGCTGGAAGAGAAAGGCATCCAGTTCAGCGTGCACGAGACCATGGAAGAGGTGATGCCGGAGCTCGACATCCTCTACATGACCCGGGTTCAGAAAGAGCGCTTCGACGAGACCGAATACAAGCACATGGCCGCCAAGTTCGTGCTGGAAGTGGCCACCCTGGAAGGCGCCAAGCCCACCATGAAGATCCTGCACCCCCTGCCCCGCGTCGACGAGATCGACGTCGCGGTCGACAAGACTCCCCACGCCTACTACTTCCAGCAGGCAGAGAACGGGGTTTATGCACGCCAGGCGCTGCTGGCTCTGGTACTGAACGAAACCGTCTAAGGGAAAGGGGTATATCATGTCCGAGAAGAACCAACTGCAAGTCGAAGCCATCCGTCACGGCTCCGTCATCGACCACGTCCCCGCCGGCCAGGGCATCAAGATCCTCAAGCTGTTCCAGCTGATCGAAACCCAGGAGCGCATCACCGTCGGTTTCAACCTGAAATCCGGCGCGCTGGGCAAGAAGGATCTCATCAAGATCGAGAACACCCGCCTGACCGAACAGCAGGCCAACCAGCTGGCGCTGTTCGCCCCCAAGGCGACCGTCAACATCATCGAAGACTTCGCCGTGGTGAAGAAACACCAGCTGGAGCTGCCGGAGTTCATCGCCGGGGTGTTCCACTGCCCCAACTCCAACTGCATCTCCCACAACGAGCCGGTGGACAGCTACTTCCGGGTGCGCGAAGTGAAAGGCGTGGTGCGGATGAAGTGCAAATACTGCGAGAAGTCCTTCACCCAGGACATCGTCAGCGAACGCTACTGATAGCCAGACTCAAAAGATATCCAGGTGGGCCCCAAGGGGCCCATTTTTGACCCCTGTCACATCACCAAATAACCAGTTGGTTATAATTTGCCATCCAAACAGAGCTATTCCCGCTCATTTCCTGCCAGTGCATTGATTGCCAGTATTTTTTGCTGATATTCAGCAAATGCGGCAGATATCGAGCGTTTACCGTCGGTCATCATCAAAGGAATTCGCCGTGGTCAAAACCCTCAGTCGTCCCGTGGAACAAGAGCCCGAGCTGGCCCAGCTGGATGCCTGTCGCCAGATCATCGGCCAGCACTGCTACAGCACCCAGGAGGAGATCCGGCGCGAGCTGTCGGAGCGCGGTTTCGCCGACATCAGCCAGTCCACCATCTCCCGCCTGCTGCGCCGACTCGGCGTGGCCAAGGCCCAGAACGCCAACGGCAAGAAGGTCTACACCCTGGTGGACGAGCAGCTGGAGCCCGCCGGCAGCACCCGCTCCATCCACGACATGGTGCGCGAAGTGGTGCACAACCAGCAGATGGTGCTGATCCACACCACCCCTGGCGCCGCCACCGTGGTGGCCCGCCTGCTGGATCGCAACGCCAATCCCGAGATCATGGGCGCCGTCGCCGGCAACGACGTGGTGCTGGTCGCCCCGCGCCACATCAGCCGCACTCGTCAGGCCCACGCTGCCGTGGTACGCACCCTGGCGCAAGCCCGCTAAGCCCTCTCCCATGAAGAGATCGAGGCGACCAGAAGGTCGCCTTTTTGTTGCCGCTGATCTTCGCCAAGGCGGTTCATCCGTACCCGTTCTCCCCTCCCCACGACTTGAGTCGTCATGAGTCAGCCATAAAAAAACGGGAGCCAGCGGCTCCCGTTTTCAGCTTTCTCTTCGTTGTAGATCAGAGCACAGCACCCAGGCTCAGGCAGACCACGATCAACACGGTCAGCAGGCCGAGCAGCGGGGCCACCCATTTCAGCCAGCGTACATAAGGCACCTTGGCAATCGCCAGACCCCCCATGACCACGGCGGAGGTCGGGGTCACCAGGTTCACTAGGCCGGAGGCGGACTGATAGGCGGTGACCACCAACTCGCGACCCACGTTGGCGAAGTCGGCCAGCGGCGCCATGATCGGCATGGTCAGCACGGCCAGACCGGAGGAGGACGGCACCAGGAAGGAGAGCACCACTTCCAGCACGAACATCACGTTGATGAACACCACGGTGGAGAGGCCGGTCACGATCCCTTCTGCGCTGTGCAGTATGGTGTGGGTGATCATGCCGTTGTCCATCACCACCACGATACCGCGGGCGATACCGATGATGAGGGCGACGCCGAGCAGGTCGCGGGCACCGTCGATGAAGTTGGAGGTCAGCTCCTCTTCACTCATGCGGGAGATGACACCGACGATGATGGCGGCAGCCAGGAACACGCCGGAGATCTGCGCCATCCACCAGCCCAGCACGGCCACCCCGTAGATCATCACGGCGAAGGCGGCGACGAAGATACCCAGCACGATTTTACGGGTCAGGGTGAACTCCAGCATCTGATCGCTCTTGTTGCCAAGGAAATGGGCACGGTTCTCTTCCCACTTGTCAGCCACCAGGGATTTGCTCGGGTCGTTGCGCACCATCTTGGCGTAACGCATCACATAGGCCACGCACAGCAGCCAGCCGGCAACCAGCATGGCGACGCGCAACCAGATGCCGTCGGTGAAGGAGATACCGGCCGCGTTGGCGGCAATCACGGTGGCGAACGGGTTGATGGTGGAACCCAGGGTACCGATACCGGCCCCCAGCAATACGGTTGCGGCAGCCACGACCGGGTCGAAGCGGGCGGCCATCATCACCGGCACCAGCAGGGTGTAGAACGGCAGCGACTCTTCGGCCATGCCGTAGATGGTACCGCCCGCGGCGAATAGCGCCATCAGGATCGGGATCATCCACTCTTCCCGGCCGCGCAGACGGTCGGTTACACGCTCGATACCGGCATCGATGGCACCTGTCTTGGTCACAATGCCAAGAAAACCACCGATGATCAGGATGAACAGGGAGACGTCGATGGCGCCTGCCTGATAGGTGTCATGGTTATAAAGACCGTCGATAGGTGCCAGCAGCACGTCGACGATCCCCTGGGGATTACCCTCCACCAGTTTGTAGGTACCAGCCACCGGCACTTCCTTGCCGAGGGCTTCGTTCATGGTCATTTCATATTTGCCGGCCGGCACTATCCAGCTCAGGGCGGCCACCAGGGCGATCAGCACGAACAGTATCGTGTAGGCTGACGGGAACTTGAATTTGGTCATGGTCCAGCTTCCTTCTGTGGGTGTGGTATCCATGCAGGCTGCGGGTCGTAGGGTTAGAGGTATTATGCCGCTGTCACATGGTCGAAAAGCCGGGGGTCACCCCCCGGCACCACTACTGCGACCTTAGTCGCCCAGCGTAGCAACCATCACTGCCTTGATGGTGTGCATCCGGTTTTCGGCCTCGTCGAACACGATGCTGTGCTCGGATTCGAACACGTCCTCGGTCACTTCCAGGCCTTTCATGCCATATTTGTCAGCCACTTCCTTGCCCATGGTGGTCTCATCGTTGTGGAACGCCGGCAGGCAGTGCATGAACTTCACATCCGGGTTCTTGGTGGCGTTGATGACATCCATGTTGACCTGATACGGGGTCATCAGTTTGACGCGTTGATCCCAGGCTTCTTTCGCTTCACCCATGGAAACCCAGACGTCTGTGTAGAGGAAGTCAGCACCCAGCACGCCCTCTTTGACGTCTTCGGTCAGGGTGATGCGTGCGCCGGTCTCTTCGGCGATCAGGCGGCACTTGGCAACCAGATCTTCTTCCGGCCAGAAGGCTTTCGGCGCAACCAGGCGGATGTCCATGCCCATCTTGGCGGCACCGACCATCAGGGAGTTGCCCATGTTGTTGCGGGCATCACCCAGGTAGGCGAACTTGATTTGATCCAGACGTTTGCCCTTGCCGTGCTCCAGCATGGTCATGAAGTCGGCCAGGATCTGGGTCGGGTGGAATTCGTTGGTCAGGCCGTTCCAGACCGGTACACCGGCGTAGGCACCCAGCTCTTCCACGATCTCCTGACCGTAGCCACGGTATTCGATGCCGTCATACATGCGACCCAGTACCCGGGCAGTGTCCTTCATGGACTCCTTGTGACCGATCTGGGAACCGCTTGGGCCGAGGTAGGAGACTTGCGCGCCCTGGTCGAAGGCTGCCACTTCAAACGCACAGCGGGTACGGGTGGAGGTCTTCTCGAAAATCAGGGCAATGTTTTTGCCGGTCAGGTGTTTACGCTCATAGCCACCGTATTTGGCTTTCTTCAGGTCGATGGCCAGATCGATCATGTATTGGATTTCGCGCGGGGTGAAGTCCAGCAGTTTCAGGAAGTTACGGTTACGCAGATTAAAAGCCATGATGAGTTCTCTCTATATTTGTTCAGACCAATTTAGGCAGTAGTGTTGACTACGCATTCTTCAGTACAGATTTGTTCAAGCCACGTAGGGCAGTAGCACTGGCTACGCATTCTTCAGTACAGATTTGTAACTACGCATTCACGGTACGGGTGGCGACGATATTGGTACCGGCTTCGCCCTTGAGGATGGCCAGGCCATCTTCCAGCGAACCGATGCCGACCATGCCGCCGGTCGCTTTGACAAATTCACAGGAGGCTTCGACTTTCGGCCCCATGGAGCCGGCATCGAACTTGACCCCGGCCAGCTCGTCCGGGCTGGTGATCCGCAGCGGACGCTGGGTCGGTTTGCCCCAGTCGAGATAGACGGCATCAGCATCGGTCAGGATCAGCAGGGCGTCGGCCTTGATCTGCTTGGCCAGGTAGGCGGCAGACATGTCCTTGTCGATGACGGCTTCGATGCCGGTCAGGCTCTGGCCATCCCAGGTCACCGGGATGCCACCACCACCGGTACAGATGATGAGGTGACCCTGGGCGATCAGGGTTTCGATGGCGTCGCCTTCGACAATGCGCTGGGGCAGCGGGGACGGCACCACACGACGGAAGAACTTGCCGTCAGCCTTGACCACCCAGTGCTTCTCTTCTGCCAGGGTGCGGGCTTCCGCTTCTTCGTAGACGGGGCCGATAAATTTGGTCGGATTGGCAAACGCCGGATCCTTGGGATCAACCTGCACCTGGGTCAGCAGCGCGGTGACGTTGCGGCTCGGCATCAGGTTTTTCAGCTCCTGGATCAGCATGTAGCCGATCATGCCCTGAGACTCGGCACCCAGCACATCCAGCGGATAGGGGGATACCTTGGTGTAGGCACTGTTTTGCAGGGCCAGCAGACCGACTTGCGGGCCGTTGCCATGCACCAGCACCACGTTGTACTCCTGAGCGATCAGGGCGATGGTCTTGGCGGCGGTGGCGATGTTTTTGCGCTGGATGTCAGCTTCGAGCGGCTCGCCACGACGGAGCAGAGCATTGCCACCCAGGGCGACGACGACAGTTGGTTTTTTCATGAGTGTTACTCTCGAGTCTTGGTATCTGTGGCGCCGGCCTCTTGCCGGCGCCACGCCGTCTTGTTAGATGCCGTCGCGTTCCATCGGGCAGCTCATGCAGCGGGCGCCGCCGCGACCACGTCCCAGCTCTTCACCCGGGATGGGCAGCACTGTGATGCCTGCCTTGTCGTACTTCTCGTTGGTGTAGGTATTGCGCTCGTAACCCACCACCACGCCGGGGCGCACGGTCAGCACGTTGTTGGCATCGTTCCACTGCTCGCGCTCGGCCTCGAAGGTGTCACCACCTGTGGTGATGAGCTTGAGCTGATCGACACCCAGCGCCTTCTCGATGGCGGTAACAAAGTAACCCTCTTCCTTGATGTTCATACCGGTGGCACCGCCCGGAGTCAGGCTCCAGCAGTTCACATCCTTGCGGATGACTTCCGGATAAACGGAGAAGGTGTCTATGTCCATGTGGGTCATGACGGTATCGAGGTGCATGCAGCTGCGGTGTTTCGGCAGTTGCATGGCGATGACCTGCTTGGCCTGGCCGTGTTTGAACAGGCCGCGAGCCAGGTGTTCGACCCCTTGCGGTGTGGTGCGCTCGGACATGCCGATGAGCACGGAGCCGCGGCCGATGACCAGTACGTCGCCCCCCTCGATGGTGGAGTTGTCGTAGTCGCGATCTTCATCACCGAAGTATTTGATGAAGTCTTGGCCGGCGAACTGCGGGTGCCAGCGGTAGATGGCCTTCACATGGTTGGTCTCGCGACGACGGGCGGCCTTGGCCATGGGGTTGATGGAAACGCCACCATAAACCCAGCAGGAGGTGTCACGGGTAAAGAGGTGGTTGGGCAGCGGTTCGATGATGAAGTCGGTCGGGGCGTGCATGCCGACGACCATGTTGACGCCGCTGTAGGGCATCTCGGAGTAGGTCAGGCCACCGGAGAGAATGCGGGCCAGTTCACGGTGCGGCATGTCTGCCAGGAAGCAGCGCACGTCGTTGGCAAAGGAGGTGCCGAGGCGATAGTCGGAGACCTGATGTTGCAGCAGCCAGGTTTTGGCTTCCGGCACGTCCAGGGTTTCGGCCAGCAGATTGGTCAGCAGGAAAACTTCGACATTCTGATCGCGCAGTACCTGAGCGAATTTGTCGTGCTCCTGACCGGCACGTTCAACTGACAGGACATCATCAAACAGCAGATCCTGGCAGTTGGAAGGAGTCAGACGCTTCAGACTGAGGTTGGGGCGGTGCAACATGACACGGCGCAATTGGCCAACTTCAGAACCTACATAAAATTTGCTCATGATTATATTCCGTCTAGCAGTGGTCCCTGCGAGTGATTGAATAGATTCCTTCTATTCATGCTCGTGGCTAAGGCGGGATATTCTTTATGTAGGGTAATCGGCTTGTGTTCTATCCTGCCCTTGCCTTTCGAGACCGAGGTTAGACCTGCGAATCACACCAAACTTAGACATTGATCACATTCACTTATAACTGAATAAAATCACGGTTTATTCTTTGATAGGGATAACAGAACTGACAATCTCCCATTCATCACCTTCGTTTAAATACGCACTTTTCATCGTGAATTTTTCATATTTCTTCTTGTTTCATTCATCCGCAATATCTACTAAGGGATATATGTAAAAACAAAAAACCTTCAATTTCATACAGATAAAAACAAAATCAACATTCATTGAATTTAATATGCAAAAAATTGAATTTTATGAGATTTCAAAGCGGTGATACGGGGAAATAAATAGTCATTGCCTGCCTGCTCACTGAATAATCTGTTTGTTGTCCCAGATCATGGCATCTCGTCCAACCCGCTCGCGCAGGCCCGCTGCGGCGCACCTGCCGGCTCATCATTTATATGGATATGCACCCAGTCCGCATCTTGGCCGCTCATTTTTCAGGACGCCTGCCATCGGCTCTTTTCAAACTTTTTTCATTAGTTGAATTTATTTCAGCACCTTGCGTCACCAACCACCTCGGCTTAACTCAGAAAGTGATCAGGATCACACCCGTTTTATCACCAAGGAGCTAACCATGAAGATCAAATCACTGCTGTTGTTTGCAAGCCTGCTGCTGCCCATGACCCCTGCACTGGTCAGTGCAGAAGGCGCGCCGGCCATGCCGTTGGTGGTATGCCAGGTCGATAAGGCTCCCCAGATGCTGGTGCCGGCCTATGTCTGTCAGTGGTATGGCGGCAGCCAGCACTACTGAGAGTGAGAGCCCAAGAGGAGGCCACCTCCTCTTGGCTTGTCATGGCCCAACCCCCTCCTATACTCAATGCAGCTGTTTTTCATAGGGATAGGAGACGGTCATGATCCTGCTGGTCGGTGGCGAAAAAGGGGGGAGCGGCAAGAGTTGCCTGGCCCAGAATCTGGCGGTTTACCTCAGGACCCAGTTTCATGGCGAGGTGTTGCTGGTCGATTGCGATCCACAGCGCACCACATCGGACTGGATCCAGGAGCGCAATGACAATCCGGACCTGCCCCAGATAAATTGTGTTCAGCTCTACGGCAACATCCGCAACGACCTGCTCAGCCTGAAGAACCGCTATGACTATCTCATTGTCGATTGCGGCGGCCAGGACAACCGGGCATTGCGTTCCACCATGGCAGTTGCCACCCACGCCCTGATCCCGCTGCGCCCCAAACGCCGCGACCTCAAGACCTTGCCGCACATGGAAGACCTCATCACCACCTGCAAGATGGTCAACCCCAGCCTGCGGGCAGCCGTGGTGCTGACCCAGTGCCCTGCCCTCCCCAACCAGGTGAAGCGGATCCTGGAGGCCAAGGAGGTGTGCTCTTCCTTCGGTGTCGACGTACTCAACTCCATTACCTATGGCCGCAATGTCTACGATGACAGCGAGGAGAAGGGGTTGTCGGTGATGGAAATAGAACCGGATGGCAAATCGGCCGAAGAGATCCGGGCCATCGCCAAGGAGTTTCTGGAGCTGGGGGTGTGAGATGGGCCTTGCCGACCTGAAGAAGAAACACAATCTGCATCATCAGAAGAAGTTCACCATTGACGAGTTCATCGAAGATGCTGACTTCTACGCCAAGGGCAAACCCAAGGTTGTCAGCCTGGAACTGAATCTGCATCGGGAGGAAGCCCTCACTGCACTCGCCTTCATCGAAAACGGTGAACACCTGAAACCCAGCTACAAAAAAGCGACCTTTTCCCTGAGTACCACGGCCATCGACGAGCTTGGCAGCCTGACCCAGCAGGATGGCATGAACAAATCCCTGTTGCTGCGTCTGTTTACCCATTACTTCTCCTCCTTGAGTCCGGAAGAACGCCAAACCATCTATGAACGGCTACAGGAACACAACTGACACGACAGTCGTGTCACTGATTATCACCCCCAGTTCCCCGCGCTCTGCTCCCCTTATCCTTGTCTGAACCTCGGTTAAACGACGCGTGAGACATTCGCCATTCACATCGTGAGCAAAGCGCCTAAAAAGCTCTCGCGATAGTCGGAAGATAGGATCAAAAAACCTGAACACAAATAAACCAAATCACTGATTTAAAATGAAATATATCGAAACAAGTTTCCTTCGTAACGAGATGCGTAAAAACGTTTTTCAATCTGCCGTTGTCGTGCCCCGTGAAATCCTTATAGTTACTCCTGCACGGACGCAATGAAGTCGGTCAGGAAGACTGGCTGCCAGGGTTGGGCAAATGGACTCACCACAGGATGTGGTAAAGGACACCTCCCAGGACGGAGAAAGTGCGGCGGGAACGGATGACTCGTCAGGCCATGATGGCTAAAGGACACCCCAAAGGATTGGGAAGGGGAAACCTAAAGGAAGAGGTATAGTCAGGGATTGCAGGGAGCAACTTCGTTCAAGGACATGAGCGATAAGACTATCGGGGGCGACGCAAGTCGCCCCCATCTTTTTTGGCCATTTTTCTTCAGCGGCCAGACTCCAACATCTACTCGAGCCGGAAGTGGCCCACGATCTCCCGCAGCCTGTCGTAGGTCTGCTGCATCGCGGCGGAGCTGGCTACCGTCTCCTCCCCGTTCTGAGTCAGCTGGCGGATCACCTCGGCAATCGCACTCATGTTGCGATTGATCTCTTCGGCTACCGCGCTCTGTTGTTCCGCCGCCGTGGCGATGTGGCTGATAAGATCGTTGATCTCCACCACTTCTCCCGCCATCAGATCCAGCGATTCATTGACCCGGGTGGTGTTCTCGGCGGCCCCCTGGCAACTCTGCTTGGTGTTGCTCATGGCATCCACCACCGTCTGGGTACCCCGCTGCAGACTGGCCAGCATGGTCTGGATCTCCGCCGTGCTCTGCTGGGTGCGAGCGGCAAGGGAGCGCACCTCGTCGGCCACCACCGCAAAACCGCGCCCCTGTTCGCCAGCGCGGGCCGCCTCGATGGCGGCGTTGAGGGCCAGCAGGTTGGTCTGCTCGGCTATGCTGCCGATCACGCCCAGTACGGAGCCAATCTGCTGCACATCCTGCTGCATGGCTTCGATGGAGCGGGCAGTGGCCTCCACCTCGTCCACCAGCGCCATCACGCTGGCCATGGCCTGATCCACCACCTGACGGGACTGGCTCGCCAGCTGCTGGCTCTGGCCGGTCAGCTGGGCCGTGCTGGCCGCACTCTCAGAGACGGAGACTGCGGTGCGACTCATCTCGTTGATGGCGGTCACCACCTGTTCGGTTTCCCGCACATGATCTGCCAGCAGGGACTGGGCGGCCCCGGTCTGGCTGGCCAGCCCCTCGATACCGCTGTTGAGCTGGCCGCTGGCCTGCCGTACCTCGTTCATCATCTCCTGCAGCCGCTCGATAAAGCGGTTGATGCCGGCCGAAATCTGGCCCAGATCATCGGTACTGGTTACCGCCAGCCGACGGGTCAGGTCGCCGCTGCCACGGGAGAGCTCCAGCACCAGATCCCGCAGCGAAAGGATGGGACGGTAGGCGAGATTGAGCGCCAGTACGGCGAGCACCATCACCACCACGGCAACCCCGAGCAACGCCATGATGATCTGGCCGTTGAGTGCCTGGGTCATGATACGGATGTAGTCGAGATCGATATAGCCGGTCAGCGTCCAGCTGCTGCCGCGAATATCCAGCGCATTGGGACGAGCCTCGCTCTCTCCCTGCGGCTTGCTGCTGTAGAGCACATTGCCCTGCCCATCGGCCAGCGAGAAGTAACGCCCCTCGCCGCTCACCTTCTCCAGCAGGTTCTTGAACTCGCTCATGTCGAGGTAATAAAGGTAGGCAGAGTCGGCCCCTCGCGGCACCAGAATGGAGATGACGGGCTTGCCATCCACCTGCTGCAGCGGGCTGACGGTGATCTGGTTGTTGGCGGCGGGGATCAGCTGGCGCAGCGCATCGACCTTGGCCGTATCGTTGATGACCCCGCTCACGTCGAACGCCATGTCGCCAATAACCTTGACGATATTATGAAAGCCGGTCTCTTCCAGCGTCTTCTTGACGTTGGTGACCCCGAAGTTGAGGTTGGCCGCCAACAGGATTTTTTGATTGATGTCGCTGGCCAGCTTCTCTTTGACCAGGGTGATTTGCTCGTTGATGTTCTGGGTGGCCTGAGTGCGGATATAGGCGCTGATGAAGTGATTGACGCTGAACCAGGCAGTGCCGATGGTGACCAGAATGGCCAGCAGCAGCAAGACGTAAATCTTGACCTTGAATGGCATGGGATCCCTCCAGAAGAGAGGGCTGGCACTGCCAACCCTCTCTGCCAATCGTTATTTCTTCTTGGCGTACTTCATGGAGTCCAACGCCACCGCCAGAATGATGATGCCGCCCTTGATGATGAACTGCCAGTAAGGGCTGACCCCGATATAGGTCAAACCATAGTTGATCAATGTAAAGATGAGTACCCCGGTGATCACCCCGGCGACCGTGCCCACCCCGCCGGCAAACGACACCCCACCCACCACGCAGGCGGCGATGGCATCGAGTTCATACATGAAGCCGAGGTTGTTGGTGGCACTGCCGATCCGGCCCGCTTCCAGCATGCCGCCGAAGGCGTAGAACACCCCAGCCAGCGCATAGATCATCACCAGGTTGACCGCCACGTTGACGCCGGAGACCTTGGCGGCTTCCGGGTTGCCGCCGATGGCAAAGATGTTCTTGCCAAAGCGGGTCTTGTTCCACAGCACCCAGACGAACACGCTGGCAATGGCGGCATAGAAGGTCAGATAGGATAGCTTGAAGCCACCCAGCTTGATGAACCCCTGCGCGAAGCTCGAGAAACGAGGGTCAAAACCGGCCACCGGCGAAGCCCCTACAGAGTCAAAGTAGAGGGAGTTGATGCCGTAGACGATGATCATGGTCCCCAGGGTGGTAATGAACGGGGTGACGTTCAGATAAGCCACGATAAGGCCGTTGACCAGACCAATCAGGGCCCCCACCACGCACACCAGCAGGATCACCGCCGGAATGGGCACTTCGCCCAGGCTGGGAAACACCTTGTTGACGTTGGTCAGCGCCTGCAGCATGGTCGCCGCAATGAGCGCCGCCAGGCCGACCTGACGACCGGCCGACAGATCCGTCCCCTGGGTGATGATGATGCCTGCCACCCCCAGCGCTATGATGACCCGTACCGAAGACTGGGTCAGGATGTTGCTGAAGTTGGTGAGACTCAGGAAGGAGGGTTCCTTGATCACGATGATCATGAGCAGCACCAGCAGCACCACGTAGATGCCGTTCTCCTTGAGCGCCCGCATCAGATTGAAATTTTTAGCCGACTCCATAAATGTCTTCCTGTCTCTAGAGGTACAGAGATGCCAGGCGCAGTATCTCGCTCTGGTCAGTTTCTTTGGTATTGACGATCCCGGCGACCCGGCCATTGCTCATGACCATGATGCGATCCGTGATGCCGAGCAGTTCGGGCATTTCCGACGAAATGATGATGATGCCCTTGTCCTTCTTCGCCAGCTCCAGGATGAGCTGATAAATCTCGAACTTGGCCCCCACGTCGATGCCGCGAGTCGGTTCGTCCAGCATCAGGATCTCCGGCTGGGTCAGCAGCCAGCGGCCGATGATCACCTTCTGCTGGTTGCCCCCCGAGAGGGAGCCGATCTGGGTCTGTTGAGTCGGTGTCTTGACCCGCATGGAGTCGATGACCCACTGGGTATCGCTCTTCATCTTGTTGTCGCTGAGCAGCCCCATGGAGCCCTTGTAGTTGTCCATGTTGGCGATCAGGGAGTTGAAAGCGATGTCGAGACGCGAATAGATGCCGGTGGAGCGCCGCTCTTCGGTCACCAGTGCAAAGCCGTTGCGGATCGCCTCGTGGGCATTGTGGTTCGCCACCGGCTGACCATGCAGCTTGATGATCCCTTCACTGCGATCGCGGATGCCGAACAGGGTCTCGACGATGTCGGTGCGCTTGGCCCCCACCAGTCCGGCGATGCCGAGGATCTCCCCCTTGTGCAGGTTGAAGGTGATGTCCTGAATGGAGGGCTGGTTCTTCGCCGTCAGGTGCTCGACTTCGAGGATCACCTCTTTCGGCTGGTTGGTCTTCTCCGGGAAGCGCTGGGTCAACTCACGACCGACCATCATGCCGATGATCTGATCCATGGTCATGCCCTTGAGCGGCTGGGTCGCCACCCACTGGCCATCCCGCAATATGGTAATCTCGTCACACAGCTGGAAGATCTCTTCCATCTTGTGGGAGATGTAGACGATGCCGCAGCCCTTCTCCTTGAGCTTGTTGATGATCTTGAAGAGATGGCTCACCTCTTTCTCGGTCAGCGAGGAGGTGGGCTCGTCCATGATGACGATCTTGGCGTCATAGGAGAACGCCTTGGCGATCTCGATCATCTGCATCTGGGAGACGGAGAGGGTACCGACCTTGACCCGCGGGTCGATGTCGATGTCCAGCTCGTCGAAGATATGCTTGGTGTCCTGATACATCTTGCCGTGATCGACGAACAGCCCCTTGGTGGGATAGCGGCCGAGCCACATGTTGTCCATCACCGAGCGTTGCAGCACCAGGTTCAACTCCTGATGCACCATGGAGACGCCATTCTCCAGCGCCTCTTTGGAAGAGGTGAAGTTGATCTCCTGCCCCTTGAAGAAGATCTTGCCCTGATCCTTCTCGTAAATGCCGAACAGGCACTTGAGCAACGTGGATTTTCCTGCCCCGTTCTCGCCCATCAACGCATGCACAGAATGAGGACGGACCCGTAAATTGACATTATCGAGTGCCTTGACGCCGGGAAAGCTTTTACTGACGTCAATCATCTCCAACAGCCATTCTGATTGTTGCTGTGTTGTCATATCAGCCATCACATCTGGTTGAAACTGAGGGCAAGGGGAAACCCCTTGCCCGGGAGGAGGGAATTATTCGAATTTGGACAGGTTGTCAGCATCGACACCAACGTAGGGAACGCGCACAACCTTGTTGACGATGTTCCACTTGGTGCCTTCACCGGCCGCTTTGCCTTCCGCCAGGTTCTTGGTCAGTTCGTAGGTCGCCTTGGCCTGGTTGGCGGCATCGTTCAGCACGGTACCGGCCATGGCACCGCTCTTGACCAGTGCCAGCGCTTCCGGCAGGGCATCAACCCCGAATACCGGGATGGCGGTCTTGCCCTGGGCCTTCAGCGACTCGACAGCACCCATCGCCATGCCATCGTTGTTGGCGATGACCACTTCGATCTTGTTGGCGTTGGGGCCGGAGATCCAGGCGTCCATCTTGTCCTTGGCCATGGCGGTATCCCACATACCAGTGTCCATGTGCAGCTGCTCGGTCTTGATGCCGCCGTCGTTCAGGGTCTTGATGACGTAGGTGGTACGGGCTTCGGCATCGGGGTGACCCGGCTCCCCTTTCAGCAGCACGAACTGGATGACGCCATCCTTGTTCAGATCCCAGGCCGGGTTGGCTTTCCAGTGCTTGGCGATCAGCTGACCCTGGATGATGCCTGACTCCTTGGAGTCGGTACCCACGTAGTAAGCCTTGTCATAGCTGGCGAGATCGGCAGCGCTCGGCTCCTTGTTGTAGAACACCACGGGCACATCCTCGCCACGGGCCTTCTCGATCACGACCGGGGCCGCCGCCGGGTCAACCAGGTTGATGGCCAGCGCCTTCACGCCTTTGGCCAGCAGTACGTCGACCTGATCGTTCTGCTTGGACTGGTCATTCTGGGAGTCATTCATCAACAGCTCCACCCCCGGGTTGGCTGCCGCTTCCTTCTCGATTGCCTTGCGCACTACCGCCATGAAGTTGTCGTCGTATTTGTAGACGGTCACCCCGATGCGAGTTTCGGCATGAGCGGTGGCTCCAGCCATCAGGCTCATCAGTACGGCGGCAATGGTCGTGATCTTTTTCATTGTTATGCTCCGATCTCTCTATCTGTTTTTGTAGGGAATGCTGTACACCAAGTGAACTGGCGCCAGCCTAATGTAATCAGTTTGTTGTATGACAATCTGTGATCATGACAACAAAATGAAAACGTTTACACTCTGTTACATAGCAACAAATCAATTAAAAATCATTAGGTTACATTTGATTGCTGAAGGTGAAGCCCTGAACGAGGCTCTTTCTTGTTAAGCAATCGCTCAGATTCAGCGTAGAACACAGTTCCAATAGTAGCCGCCCGGCTGCAACCAATATTCCGGCCGCACGCTCTGGCTCCAGGAGTCATCGCCCCCAATTCCCATATGAAAGCCATCGAGACAGAGATGCAGCCCTCCCTCGGCCACCAGATCGGTCTGGTGGCGGGCCTGTGCCAGCTGCTGCTGACTGAAGCGGCTCAAGCTGAAATGGAACAGCCCCTCGACCTCGATGCTACCCAGTTGCAGCTGGCGGGTGTCGCAGCGCAGTCCGTTGTCGGTCGGGAACACATACGCGGTGTGCAGCACATCGAGCGGCGACTGCCAGCGACCGAGGTCGGCAGCCAGCAGGCGATCCGGGTAGTTCTCGTGCGGACCGCGCCCCAGCCAGCTCACCTCCTCCCCTGTCGCCAGCACCTCGTCGGTCAGCCAGAGCCGGGCGCCGATGCGCGGCAGGGAGGGCATCTCGGCCGCCACCTGCACCTCGATGGCGAGGCGCATGGCCCCATCCTGATCGAACTCGTGGCGCCAGCGGGTCAGCAGCTTGAGCGCATCGCCGACGAAGTAGCCGTGGTGTACCGTCACAACCCCTTGGTCAGGGCTCACTACCATATCGAGGCAGCGGTGCTGCAACTCATTGAGCCCGGCCTCCTGCCAGCGAGCGATCCAGGCGTTGGGATCGGCGTGATCCGCCTCACTGGTACCAATATCGTTGTCGAGCGGTGCCCGATAGAAGTGATCGGCGATGGCCTCTTTCAGTTGCTCGCGGCCCAGCTTGCACCAGCTTTGGACGCGGCCGCTGGCCTTGTCCAGCCGCCACTCGCTGGCGGCCGCCCGGATCTGCCAGCCATCCGCCAGCTCGATGAAGGTAGCCGGCGTGCGGGCAACAGGCAGCGACAGAGGGGCAGGCAGCATGCATTGCTGACGCGCCACCTCGTGACCGACCGCAGACCAGGGCGTGGCGGCGGGCTGCACGATGGCGAGATCCAGCCAGGCGAGCGCCCCCGGCGCAAAGGCCGGCAACCGCTCCAGCAGAGTCAGCATCATGCTGCCCTGCGGTGCCAGGGTGAGTGGGCATTCACCCTGGCTCACCACCACGCCGTCTTCGCACAGCCGCCACTGCAACCGCTCGTTGTCCGTCTCGCGAAACAGGTATTCGCTGCGGATCTCGACCGTCAGCGGCTGGCGCTCGAGCAACGTCAACCCGAACGGCTGCTGGGCCCGCCTGGCCTCGAACAGGGCAGGATGAGGGGTACGGTCGGGGAACACCAAACCGTTGCAGCAGAACTGGCGATCATTCGGGGTATCGCCGAAATCACCGCCATAGGCCCAGAAATGACGGCCGTCATCGGTCAGCTTGTCCAGTCCCTGATCGACCCAATCCCAGACGAAACCACCCTGCAGCCGCGGATGATCGCGAAATGCCTGCCAGTAGTGGGCATAGCCCCCCAGGCTGTTGCCCATGGCGTGGGCGTATTCACACAGGATCAGCGGGCGGGTCTCTCCCGGCAGGCCAATCCACTTGGCCAGCGCCCACTTGGGCACCGCCGGGAAGGGTTGATCCTGATGGGTACGGGCATACATGGGGCAGATGATGTCGGTGGCCGGCGTATCGGCCCCACCCCCTTCGTATTGCACCGGACGGCTCGGATCCGCCCGCTTGACCCAGCCATACATGGCATCGTGGGCCGGGCCGTAGCCCGACTCGTTGCCAAGGGACCAGATGATGATGCTGGGGTGGTTGAAGTCACGGGCCACCATGCGGGTCACCCGCTCCAGGAAGGCGTTGCTCCAGGCGGGATCCCGTGCCAGCCGCCCCATGGGGGTCATGCCGTGGGTCTCCAGGTTCGCCTCGTCCACCACGTAGAGGCCGAGCCGGTCGCACAGCCGATAAAGCTCGGGGTGATTGGGGTAATGAGAGCAGCGCACCGAGTTGAAGTTGTGCCGCTTCATCAACAGCAGATCCTGCTCGATGGCGGCGGGGGTCACCACATGACCGCTGGCCACATCGTGTTCGTGACGGTTGGCGCCGCGAATGAGCAGCGGCTGGCCGTTGACCCGCAGCAGGCCGCCACGGATCTCCACCGCCCGAAAGCCCACGTCATAGGCTTCGCTCTCGATGGGCTCCCCCTGCTCGTCCAGCAGAGTCAGGGTAAGGCGATAGAGGTGGGGGGTCTCGGCACTCCACTTGCGCGGGGCCGCCACCTCGAGCCAGCACTCGGCACGATCGTCATACGCCCCTTTCTCGTCAATGGCTTGCGTGCCGATCGGCTGGCGCAGGGTCGCCACCCGCTCACCGCCGTCATAGAGGCAGGCCGCCACCGACAAACCGGCCCCATTGGCCGCCTGCAGCGCGATCTTGAGGCGGCCATCGCGATAGCAGGCGTCCAGCTCTGGGGTGACCCGGATGTCCATCAGATGACGGACCGGTTTGTGCAGCAGGCTGACGGAGCGGAAGATGCCGCTCATGCGCCACATGTCCTGATCTTCCAGATAGGAGCCGTCGGACCAGCGCAGCACCAGCACTGCCAGCCGGTTGTCACCGCCGCAGAGGAAAGAGGTCAGGTCAAATTCGGCAGGCAGCCGGCTGTCCTGGGAGTAACCGACCCAGCGGCCGTTGCAGAAGAGGTGGAAAGCGCTGTCCACCCCGTCGAAGATGATCCGGGTCTGGCCGCTGGCGAGCCAGTCGGCCGGCACGCTGAACTCGCGGGAGTAGCAGCCGGTGGGATTCTCGGCCGGCACCCGCGGTGGATCGCACGGGAAGGGATATTTGATGTTGGTGTAGATGGGCACATCCGTCGCAAGCCGCAACCCTGGGTAGGCCGCATCCAGCTGCCAGTTGCCCGGCACCTTGATGGCACAGGCATCCGGCAGATCCTCGACCAGCCAGTGCTCCGGCACCAGTTCGGGCGCCTCGAAGAAGGAGAAACGCCACTCCCCGTCCAGCAGGGTGCGCGATGGCGAGGCGAGATCATCTCGCGCCGCGGCTTCGCTGCGCCAGCTGAACAAGGGGGTATGGGCAGGCAACCGATTCACCGCGGTAATCGCCTGGGTCTGCCAGTCCTGACGGGCCACTATCTCCCTGAGCATTCTTCTCTCTCCCTGCATGAACGCCGAAAACGTATGCAGTGTAGGGGAGTTTTGCCCGGTGATCGGCGATCTCGCTCACACAGATGTAAACGATTACACTGAATTTGTTAAGTAAAACAGGGTAAAAATGCGCTAAATGCAGGTAAAAGACCAAGGCTCCGGATCAAGCGCCGCAAAAATGGCGATCCGGAGCGGTAAACGGAGGTAAATGAAAGGGATCAGCTTCGAACGGGAGCCACCGAGTGGCGGTTGATCAGGGTCGGGGTGTAAATGCGGCTCTGCACCGCCTCGCTTTCGCCCGCCGCCAGCTGCAGTGCCAGCTTGGCCGCCTGGGCTGCCATCAGTTCAACCGGATAGCGCATGGTGGAGAGCTTGGGGCGCAGGTATCTGGCATAGATGATGTCATCGAAGCCCACTACCGACACCTCCTCCGGCACCTTGAGGCCGTTGTCCGCCAGCACCGAGATGGCACCCGCCGCCATGGCATCGTTGTAGGCCACCACGGCCGTGATGGGCAGCCCCTTGGCCAGCAGGTTGAGCATGGCGCGCTCGCCGCCCTCCTCGTTGGGCATGCCGCTCTCCACCAGCTCGGGGTCGGCACGCAGCCCCGCTTCGGCCAGCGCATCCTGATAGCCCTGCAACCGCAGGATGGCATCTTCGATGGCGTGATCCGAACTGAGGAAGGCGATGTGGCGGTGGCCCAGCTCCAGCAGATGCCGGGTCGCCGTGGCGGCCCCCTGGCGGTTGTTGAGGGCGATGCAGCGCCCCTTGAGCGCCGGGATGTCGCGGTTTATCAGCACCATGCCGGGCACCCGCAGCGCGTAGTCGATCAGCTCTTCGTCGCTCAGCGCCTTGCTGTGCACCACCAGCGCCTCACAGCGCTTGCCGATCAGTAGTTCGATGGATTCGCGCTCCTGCCGTGCCTTGTGAAAACCATTACCCATCAACAGGTGCAGACCCTGTTCCACCGCCACCGCGGCCACCCCCTTGACCAGGGCGCCGAAGAAGGGATCCGCCACGTCGCCCACCAGCACCCCCATGGTGTCACAGGTCTGGCTGACCAGTGCCCGCGCGTTGGCATTGGGGGTGTAGCCCAGTTCGGCCATGGCCTTCTGTACCACCTCGCGGGAAGCGGCACTGGCCTTGGGTGAGTTGTTCATCACCCGTGAAACCGTTGCCACCGATACGTTGGCCAAACGGGCGACATCCTTGATGGTACTCATGCTGTTTTCACTTATTTCACGGCTCGGGATGGCGCCATTATACCGAGCAATGTCACTGATAACAGGGGGGAAAACCATATTGCTGAAATGATGACCATCAAAACAAGTGTAATCGTTTACACATATTTGTTAGCCAGTTCACAGTTTGCCCGCCGGCCCCTCGGCTAGACTCCTTCACAGGCTTTTTTCAGCGTGGAGATGAGGATGAAAGTACTGGTCACCGGCGGCTGCGGCTACATCGGCAGCCACACCTGCCTGGCACTGCAAGCGGCTGGCATGGAGCCCGTGGTGGTGGACAACCTCTGCAACAGCAAGGCGGGTGTACTGGCTCGCATCGCCGCCATCAGCGGGTGCGAGCCCCGCTTCTATCAGGGGGACATCCGTGACCCGGCCCTGCTGGATCGCATCTTCAGCGAGCAACGGATCGACGCCGTGATCCACTTCGCCGCCCTCAAGGCGGTCGGCGAGTCCACCCGCCTCCCCCTCGCATACTACGAGAACAACCTGAGCGGCACCCTGGTATTGCTGCAGGCGATGCAGCGGGCCGGCGTCCATAACCTGGTGTTCAGCTCGTCGGCCACCGTCTACGGCGACCCGGCCAACACCCCCATCCGGGAAGATTTCCCGCGCAGCGCCACCAACCCCTACGGCCGATCCAAGCTGATCATCGAAGAGATCCTCGAGGATCTGCAGCGGGCCGAGCCGCACTGGAGCATGACCCTGCTGCGCTACTTCAACCCGGTCGGCGCCCACGAGTCGGGCACCATGGGGGAAGATCCCCAGGGGATCCCCAACAACCTCATGCCGTTTTTGACCCAGGTCGCCATCGGCCGGCGCGACTGCCTTTCCATCTTTGGTAACGATTACCCCACCGTCGACGGCACCGGTGTGCGCGACTACATCCACGTGATGGATCTCGCCGAGGGGCACGTCAAGGCGTTGCAGCACTGCGCCAGCAAGGGGGGCGTGCACGTCTACAACCTGGGCACGGGCCAGGGCCAGAGCGTGCTGCAGATGGTCGCGGCGTTCGAGGCAGCCAGCGGCCGCCCCTTGCCCTATCGCATCGAACCAAGACGTCCCGGCGACATCGCCGAATGCTGGGCCGATCCCGCCAAGGCCGAGCGCGAGCTGGGCTGGCGAGCCCAGAGGGATCTGGCCGCCATGTGTGCCGACAGCTGGCGCTGGCAATCCGCCAACCCACGGGGGTATGAGGCGTGATGTCCGTTTTGCTCCCTTCTCCCGTCGCGGGAGAGGGGCCAAAGATGAGCGGCGCCCCCGCCCTCATCACTGCCCGCAATTCCTTTATTGAGCTTGAGGAGTGATGATGTTCAACCCGGTTGATCACCCCCACCGTCGTTTCAACCCGCTGACCGGCCAATATGTGCTGGTCTCCCCTCACAGGGCCAAGCGCCCCTGGCAGGGCCAGGTCGAGAAGGTGAGCCAGGCGCCGAGCCAGGCTCATGACCCCGACTGCTTCCTCTGTGCCGGCAACAAGCGCGTCACCGGCGACCAGAACCCCTACTATCGGGATACCTTCGTCTTTACCAACGACTTTGCCGCCCTGATGCAGGACACCCCGGCCGCCAGTGGCCAGCAGGATCCCCTGCTCAAGCTGGAAGCCGCCCGTGGCACCAGCCGGGTCATCTGCTTCTCGCCGGATCACGGCAAGACGCTGCCCGAGCTGCCCCTGCCTGCCATCGAGCAGGTGATCACCACCTGGATGGAGCAGGTGGCCGAACTGTCGGCCCAGTGGGAGTGGGTGCAGGTGTTTGAAAACAAGGGCGCCGTCATGGGCTGCTCCAACCCTCATCCCCACGGCCAGCTGTGGGGCAGCGACTTCCTGCCCAATGAAATTGCCCGCGAAGAGCAGCACCAGCGCGACTGGCTGGCGGAGCACGGCCGCCCGCTGCTGGTCGACTACGTGGAGCGGGAGCTGCAGGATCGCTCCCGCATCGTGGTAGAGACCGCCCACTGGCTGGCGGTAGTCCCCTTCTGGGCGGCCTGGCCGTTCGAGACCCTGCTGCTGCCCAAGCGCCACGTTCCCTCTCTGCTCGACCTCACTCCCGAGCTGCAGCAGGATCTGGCCATCGCGCTCAAGGAGCTCACCAGCCGCTACGACAATCTGTTCGAGTGCAGCTTCCCCTACTCCATGGGCTGGCACTTTGCCCCGCCCCGCTCCGACTGCCCAGAGGCGTGGCAACTGCATGCCCACTTCTATCCGCCGCTGCTGCGCTCCGCCACGGTGCGCAAATTCATGGTGGGCTTCGAGATGCTGGCCGAGACCCAGCGTGATCTGACTCCGGAACAAGCGGCGGAACGACTGCGCGCCCTGTCCCCCATTCATTACAACCAGACCAATCAGGCCAACGAGGAGGCCCTATGACCCCGAGCCAGCGCGTCAGCGCCGTGTTTGCCGAGCAGTTTGAGCAACAACCCGACCTGCTGGTGCGGGCCCCCGGCCGCGTCAACCTCATCGGCGAGCACACCGACTACAACGATGGCTTCGTGCTGCCCTGCGCCATCGACTACGAGACCTGCGTCGCCATCGGCCTGCGCGATGACAGCCTGGTGCACGTGATCGCCGCCGACTACGGCAACCAGCGCGACCTGTTCGATCTCGACCAGCCCATCGGCCACCATGCCGATCAGCGCTGGAGCGACTACATCCGCGGGGTGGTGAAGTACCTGCAGGAGCGAGGCTATCCACTGCGCGGCCTCAATCTGGTGGTCTCCGGCAACGTGCCGCAGGGGGCCGGCCTCTCCTCTTCCGCCTCGCTGGAGGTGGCCATCGGCCAGGCCTTCAAGGAGGCACTGGGGCTTGCCATCACGCAGGCCGAGATTGCCCTCAACGGCCAGCAGGCGGAGAACCAGTTCGTCGGTTGCAACTGCGGCATCATGGACCAGATGATCTCCGCCAGCGGCAAACAGGATCACGCCCTGCTGCTCGACTGCCGCTCGCTGGAAACCCGGCTCATCCCCATGCCCACCGATCTGGCGGTGCTGATCGTCAACTCCAACGTGCGCCGCGGCCTGGTGGACAGCGAATACAACACCCGCCGCCAGCAGTGTGAAGCCGCCGCTCGTCACTACGGGGTCAAGGCGCTGCGCGATCTGGATCTGGCGGCGCTGGAAGCGGGCAAGGCCGGGCTGGATGAGGTCTGCTATCGCCGTGCCCGTCACGTGGTGGGCGACAACAGCCGCACCCTGGCCGCCGCCGACGCACTGGCGCAAGGGGATCTGGTGCGCCTCGGCGAGCTGATGGCCGACTCCCACGCCGCCATGCGCGATGACTTCGAAATTACCGTGCCCGCCATCGACGGTCTGGTGGAGATCATCAAGGCCAGGATCGGCACCGAGGGCGGCGTGCGGATGACCGGCGGCGGCTTCGGTGGCTGCGTGGTCGCCCTGCTGCACCCCGACAAGGTGGCTGAGGTGATCGCCGCGGTCGATGCCGAGTACCCGGCCCGCTTCGGCCTCAAGGCCGACAGCTACGTCTGCCGCGCCAGCGCGGGGGCGGGAAAACTATGAGCCCATTGATGATGCAGACCGACGGCCATGTCTGCCGGATCGGCAACACAGGTGCAGGCAGACTATGAGCGATGCCATGATCCCGTTCGAGCTGGAAAACGAGGAGGGGCTGCGCCTGCGTGGCCTCGATTTCGGTGCCACCCTCACCTCCCTAACCCTGCCGGTGGCGGGCGGGCGCCGCGAAGTGCTGCTGGGCTGCGCCGATGAGGCCTACCCCGCGCAGCAGGTGTGGCTGGGGGCGGTGGCGGGGCGCTTTGCCAACCGTATCGGCGGCGCCGAACTGCTGCGCGACGGCCAGCGCTGGCCGCTGGATGCCAACCAGCCGCCCCACTGCCTGCACGGCGGGCGGGCGGGGTTTCATCGCCAGCACTGGCAGATCAAGGAGCGGGAGGCGGACCGGGTCAGACTGACCCTGCTCTCCCGGGCGGGGGATCAGGGCTTTCCCGGCAACCTGCGGGTCACGCTGGAGTACCGGCTGGAGCAGTGCGATCTGGTGGTGGATTTCGTCGCCAGCACGGATGCCGCGACCCCGGTCAGCCTCACCAGCCACACCTACTTCAATCTCGATGACAACCCGAACGGCGGCGATGTGCGCGATCACCTCATCCGCCTCAATGCCGACCGTTTCCTGCCGACCGACCAAAGCGGCCTGCCGCTCGCGCTCGCACCGGTGGAGGGGCCATTCGATCTGCGCCACGAACGCCTTATCGGACAAGATTGGCTGAGCCACCCCCAGCAGCAACAGGCCAAGGGGTATGACCACGCCTTCGTGCTCAACGGGCCGAGCGCCGAGTGGGCGGCACGGGTGGTCTCGGGGGATCGCCAGCTGGCGATGGAGGTCTACACCAACCAGCCCTCGCTGCAGTTCTACACCGGCAACTGGCTGGCCAATACGCCGGCGCGAGGCGGCCGACTCCATCAGGATCACGCCGGCTTCTGTCTGGAAGCCCAGCAGTTGCCGGACAGCCCCAACCGGCCCGAGCTGGGGGATCCCTGGCTGTCGCCGGGGCAGACCTATCGCCACCAGACCCGTTATCGCTTTATCGCCGCCAGCTGATCCCGGCGCCCTCCGGCAGACCTGCGCTGACCACCCCAGGCGCGGCCGGGGCGGCGTCACCGTTTCGCGGCACTCTGGCTACACTCTGGCCCCGCGCACTCTGCTCCATGCCGACATGGCGGATGAAGAGGGCACGGGGTCACCCGTCACATCCGCTCGCACACAAGTTCACGCAAGGAGTCGTTATGGATGATCACTACCTCGCCGCCCCCGACCGCTACCAGCGCCAGCCCTATCGACCCGCCGGTCGCCACGGCCTGCGCCTGCCCGGCATCGGTTTCGGCCTCTGGCACAACTTCGGCGCCGAGTGCGATCCTGCCACCGCGAAAGCCATGGTGCACCAGGCGTTCGACCTGGGCATCACCCACTTCGATCTGGCCAACAACTACGGGCCGCCGCCGGGGTCGGCCGAGATCACCTTCGGCAAGCTGCTCAAGGGGAGCCTGGCTCCCTATCGGGACGAGCTCATCATCGCCAGCAAGGCGGGGTACATCATGTGGGATGGCCCCTACGGCGATGGCGGCAGCGCCAAATACCTGTTTGCCAGCCTGCACCAGAGCTTGCGCCGGCTCGGCCTCGACTACGTGGACATCTTCTACCACCACAGGCCGGATCCGCGCACCCCGCTGGAGGAGACCTGCCAGGCGCTGGCCCTGATGGTACGTCAGGGCAAGGCGCTCTACGTCGGCCTCTCCAACTACCCGGCCCCGCTCGCCGCGCAGGCCGCCGCCCGGCTGGCGGAGCTGGGCACCCCCTGTCTGGTCAATCAGCTCAAATACTCCCTGTTCCAGCGCGATATTGAAGCCGAAACCCTGCCGGCCTGCCGCGAACACGGCATGGGGGTGATCGCCTTCTCCCCGCTGGCCGGCGGGCTGCTGAGCGATCGCTACCTGGCAGGCATTCCAGCGGATTCGCGCGCCGCCAGTGCCAGCCCCTTCCTCAAGCCCGAACAGATCACCGCCGGCAAGCTGGCCACCATCCGTGCCCTGCACGCGCTGGCGCAGCAGCGGGGTCAACCGCTGTCGCAACTGGCACTGCAGTGGGTGCTGCGCGACTCTGTGGTGAGCTGCGCCCTGATCGGTGCCAGCAGCCCGCAGCAGATTGTCAGCGCGGTGGAAGCCCAGGCCCAACCCCCGCTGGATGCGGCGCTGCTGCAGCAAATCGAGGGGATCCTGACCAGCCAGGGCACCGCCTGATCGGGGCCGATGCCGACAGCGAACAAATCTGACCCGAACGAAAACCCATAGCCCCGCCGGCGGGGCCTGGCGCCGACACAATATTCACTGGTTGCCCGCCCGATTTTCCTCCATCATTGGTCGCCCCTGGCTCGGCTCGGGGCCGACTTCATCCGGACCAATAATCAAGAGATCTGAAACATGACAGAGTCTTACGCCCTGTTTGTCGCCTTCGTGCTGGGCATAGTGGAGGGCCTGACCGAGTTCCTCCCCGTCTCCTCCACCGGCCACATGATCATCGTCGGCCACCTGCTTGGCTTCGACGGCCCCAAGGCTGCCACCTTCGAAGTGGTGATCCAGATGGGCTCCATTCTGGCGGTGGTCGCCGTGTTCTGGCGCCGCCTGTTTGGCCTGATCGGCATCCACTTCGGCCAGAAACCGGCGCAGGGACACGCCACCCTCTCGCTGGTGCACATCATCCTCGGCATGCTGCCCGCCGTGATCATCGGCCTCGCCATCCACAGCTGGATCAAGGCCCATCTGTTCGGCCCGCAAACCGTGATGTACGCCCTGGTGGCCGGCGGTATCCTGCTGATCATCGCCGAGAAGTTCCGCCCGGCAGTGCGCTCCGAAACCCTGGACGACATCAGCTACAAGCAGGCGCTCGGCATCGGTCTGTTCCAGTGCCTGGCGCTCTGGCCCGGTTTCTCCCGCTCCGGTGCCACCATCAGCGGCGGCATGCTGATGGGGATCAGCCGCCAGGCGGCGGCCGAGTTCTCCTTCATCCTGGCGGTGCCCATGATGGTGGCGGCCAGCGGACTGG
Organism: Aeromonas hydrophila subsp. hydrophila ATCC 7966; assembly: GCF_000014805.1. Lineage (NCBI taxonomy): Bacteria > Pseudomonadati > Pseudomonadota > Gammaproteobacteria > Aeromonadales > Aeromonadaceae > Aeromonas > Aeromonas hydrophila. Next base: position 4,553,707 of record NC_008570.1, read on the forward strand.
ATCTCTACAAGAGCCGGGATCTGCTCTCCATGGCCGACTTCCCCATGTTCGCGGTGGGCTTCATCACCGCCTTCGTGGTGGCCATGATCGCCATCAAGACCTTCCTGGCGCTGATCCGTCGCCTCGACTTCATCCCGTTCGCCATCTACCGCTTCGTGGTGGCCTTCGCCGTCTATCTGGTGTTCGTCGCCTGATCCGGCCGCAACACCATGCAAAAAGGGACCTCGAGGGTCCCTTTTTTATTGCCGCCATGGCTCAGTAGAGGCGATGGCTGATGCCGTTGAGCAGCCGCGACAGCCCCTTGGTGAACTGCACCGGCGCATCCTGCACCGTGTAGCAGAGGCAGCCGTCCGGGGTGTGCGGACTGTGGGCGTGGCTGGCATCACGCCAGATGAAGTCCCCCGCCTGATAGCGGGTGTCGCCATCTTCGATGGTGCCTGCCAGCAGCAGGGTCAGCTCATAGCCCTTGTGGGTGTGCTCCGGGATGCGGCCGCCCGCCTCTATGTGCAGCAGGCTGGCGCGGGCCCCCTGCTCGTCGAGCGGCAGGCTCACCTGCCGGATGGCGCCGATGTGGCGCCAGCTGGGGGCGTGGTGACGGGCCAGCACCCTGGGCAACCGGTACGACTGGCCCGCCACCTGCAGTTCGGGCTGTGCCGCCGCCGACTGACTCAACGCAGCCGCACTGGCCACCGGCTGCTGCAGGATGCCAGCCAGCATGGCATCGAACGCCGCCGGCAAGGGCTCGCACTCTTCGGCCGGCGCTAGATATTGCCGGGCCAGCTCCTCTTCGCAGGCCCGCAGCCGGGCCGCGCAATCGGGGCAAAGCTCGCAGTGAGCGGAAACGCCGACGGCCAGCGGCAGGGGCAGTTCGTCGGCGGCAAAGGCGCGCAACATGGCCTGAACGGGATGGGCTTTAATCATGGCCTTGCTCCACTTGTTCCTTCAATTTTTGTAATGCCAGTCTGAGGCGGGATTTGATGGTGCCGAGCGGCACGCCGAGCCGGTCTGCCAGCTCCTGCTGGGAGAGCTCCTGCAGGTAGATGCCGCGCACCACCTGCTGCTGCGGTTCCGGCAGGGTGCCGACGTAATGGGCCATCTGGCGGGTCAGCACGGCGTCTTCACCGCCGCTCAGGTGCTCCTCTTCCGCCCTGAACTCCAGCATGGGCCACAGCTCCTCAGCACAGAGTTCTTCCTTGCTGGCGCGACGTCGGCGCAGCATGTCGAAACCCTGATTGCGCATCACGGTGTAGATCCAGGTGGTGGCGGCCCCCTTGTCGGGGTGATAGAGCCGGGCCTTCTGCCACACCAGCAGCATGGTCTCCTGTACCAGTTCCATGGCGTTGGCCTCGCTGCCGAGGTGGCGCAGCCCGTAGCTGCGGATGCGCGGGGCAAAGTGCTGGAACAGGGTGGCGAAGGCGGCCTTATCGCCATGCTCGGCCACCCGCACCAACAGGGATTTCAGATCGCCGGCGGGGTCATCCATGGGGGGCGATATCCTGTGCGGAGTCGATTGTGATTGGCCAGTATATGCCATGGCGCCGTACCTTGAAGAGGGTGATGAGTGCCAATACGTGCGCCGCAGCAAAAGGATCACCGGCACCGTATCAAAGAGGGCTCAGTGGCTGGCGACCAGCAACCCGCTCAGCAGGGAGAGCGCCGGCTGGTTGTCTTCCGCCGCCACCAGCCACTGCTTCTGCTCCACCGGGATCGGCAGCACCTCCAGCCAGCGCTGGGCCACCCAGCTGGCATCACCCCAGTCGGGGTTGCGATAGAGGGCCGCGTATTCCGGGTAGTCCTCGAACACCTCCTGCAGCGCCCTGGCCAGCGAGTGCTGGTCGGCATTGAGCCGGCCGGTGCGCCAGGGGGGCAGCTGCTCCACCTCCCCAAGCCGCAAGCCGTCTGCCTCCTGCCACAGATCGGTGATCCTGACCCGCTCCATGCCAAGCACCGTGATGCCGAGCAGGCCGTCCGGCAGTTGATCGAAGTCGACGATCCGCACCCGGGTGGCGATGGGGTACATGTTGCGCAGCGCATCGGGCTGGCGGGGATCCAGCATGCAGAGGGCGAAGCCCTGATCTCCCGCCTGGGCGATCATGCGCTGGTATCTGGGCTCGAAGATGCGCAGCGGCATGATGCCGCCGGGCAGCAGATGGGCCGAGAGGGGAAACAGCGCCAGTTTCATCGACAGATTCCTCGGTAAAAGGTCCCTGTTGATACGACCGTGCCGACGGGGCAGATCATTCAGAACGAGCTGGAATAAAAAACCCCTTAACAATCAGGGGAAAATAGCCTGGACAAGCCGCTTCGATATGCAGTAGAAATGGATAAGCACCACAATTTCCGTCCAATATTCTGGATTACGGTGCCAAATGCAGTGAAATATCCGCCCGTCCAACTCCGGCGGGCCGTCCCTATAGTTTTCTCGGGCCGATGCGGGTAAAATTCACGCCCTTATATATCAGTCATTTTTCGACGCGCAACCTTGGTGGTCAGTTATGAAAGAGCATATTCATCATCTACTTGAACAAACGGTAGCCAATCTGAAGTCAGCGGGCGTCCTGCCGGCGGACCTGGAAGCCCGCGTGCAAGTAGACCGATGCAAGGAGAAGGCTCACGGCGACCTGGCCACCAACTTGGCCATGCTGCTGGCCAAACCGGCCCGCAAGAATCCCCGTGAGCTGGCCGCTGCCATCATCGAGCACCTGCCCGCCTCCGATCTGATCGCCAAGGTCGAGATCGCCGGCCCCGGCTTCATCAACTTCTTCTTCGACCCGAGCTGGCTGGCCGGTCAGGTGGAGGCCATGGTCGCCTCTGCCAACGCCAACGTGAAGCTGCCGGTGCCGCAGACCGTGGTGGTGGACTACTCCGCCCCCAACGTGGCCAAGGAGATGGCGGTGCACCACATCCGCTCCACCGTCCTCGGTGACGTGGCCGCCCGCGCGCTGGAGTTCCTCGGCCACAAGGTGGTGCGTGCCAACCACATCGGTGACTGGGGTACACAGTTTGGCATGCTGATCGCCTATCTGGAGAAGATGGCCAACGAGCACGCCTCCGACATGGAGCTGCGCGATCTGGAAGCCTTCTACACCCAGGCCAAGCGTCACTACGACGAAGACGAAGCCTTCGCCGAGCGCGCGCGCAACTACGTGGTCAAGCTGCAGGGCGGTGATGAGTACTGCCGCACCATGTGGAAGAAGCTGGTCGACATGACCATGGAGCAGAACCAGCGCAACTACGACCGCCTGAATGTCTCCCTGACCAACAAGGACATCATGGGCGAGTCCATGTACAACGACATGCTGCCGGAGATCGTCGCCGATCTGAAAGCGCGCGGCCTGGCAGTCGAGAGCGAAGGCGCCACCGTCGTCTTCCTGGACGAGTACAAGAACAAGGATGGCGAGCCCATGGGCGTCATCATCCAGAAGAGCGATGGCGGCTTCCTCTACACCACCACCGACATCGCCTGTGCCAAATACCGTTACGAAACCCTGGGCGCCGACCGGGTGATGTACTTCATCGACTCCCGTCAGCACCAGCACCTGATGCAGGCCTGGACCATCACCCGCAAGGCGGGCTATGTGCCGGAATCCGTACCGCTCGAGCACCACGCCTTCGGCATGATGCTGGGCAAGGACGGCCGTCCCTACAAGACCCGTTCCGGCGGTACCGTCAAGCTGGTAGAGCTGCTGAACGAAGCCGAAGAGCGCGCCAGCGCCCTGCTGGAGAGCCGCAACAGCGACCTCTCCGCCGAAGAGAAGGCCCAGGTGGTGCACGCCATCGCCATGGGCGCGGTCAAGTATGCGGATCTCTCCAAGAACCGTACCACCGACTACATCTTCGACTGGGATCTGATGCTCTCCTTTGAAGGCAACACGGCGCCGTACCTGCAGTACGCCTACACCCGCATCCAGTCCATCTTCCGCAAGGCCGGCGTCGATGCCGACACCCTGAGCGGTCATGTGATCCTGAACGAGGAAGCGGAAGAGGTGCTGGCCCAGAAGCTGATCCAGTTCTCCGACGCGGTCAACGGCGTGGCGGACAAGGGCATGCCGCACCTGCTCTGTACCTATCTGTACGAGCTGTCCGGCAACTTCATGACCTTCTACGAAGCCTGCCCGATCAACAAGGATGGCGTCGACGAAGCGACCCGTCAGAGCCGCCTGCTGCTGTGTGCCGCCACCGCCAAGGTCCTCAAGCTGGGTCTGGGCGTACTGGGCATCCACACCCTGGAGCGCATGTAATAGATGGCGACCCGGGATTATGTCGGCAGCCGCCCGCGACGTCGGGCGGGTGGTCGCAACACCAAGAAAGCGGCACCTCGCCGCTTTCCTGTTATCCCGGCCCTGCTGGCCGGGGCGCTGCTGGCAGGGTTCGGCGGCTTCCTCTACACCATCAGTGGCAAGGGTCATGATGCCCCGACCATCGAAGAGCAGGTGAAAGCCAACAAGCCCAAGGCACAGAACAACGGTCTGCCGCAGGAGAAGTGGAGCTATATCGAACGGCTGGAGAACAAGCAGGTCGATATCACCGAACCGCCGCCCCAGCCGGGCGTGCTGCCGCCACCGCCGGCGGAAACCATGACCCTGCAGCCGGAGAAGCTGCCGCAACCGGTGCCGACCGACATTCCCCAGCCGGGTACCCCCATCGGTCAGGTACAGCCCTACAAGCCGCAACCGGTACAACCGGCCAAGCCGGCGACCGGCGCACCGGTGGCCAGTGCCCAGGAGCAGGTGATCGACCGCAAGGCCGAACGGGATCGGATGGAGCGGGAGCTGCGTGCCGAACTGGAGCGGGAACGGGCCGAGGCCGCCAAGGCCAAAGCGGCGACCCCGCCCGCGACGGCCGACAACGAACGCTACATGATGCAGTGCGCCGCGCTGCGCTCGCAGGATTCCGCCGAATCGCTCAAGGCACGCATCGCCTTCACCGCCGGGCTCTCTTCCAGCCTGCAGGTGGTCAACGGGGCCGGTGGCGCCGTCTACAAGGTGATGGTCGGTCCCTTCAGCGGCAAGGCGGCGGCCGATGCGGCCAACCGCAAGCTGCAGGGCTCCGGCATCAGCGGCTGCATCCCCAAGAAGGGCTGATCGCCGCGTCCATACCCACAGGGCCGGGTGGCAACACCCGGCCCTGTTTCTTTTGGTGCCACTTGCCACCGCGCCTCTCCCACCCCGTTGGTCTCGCCACACCACAGGCTTGAAAAGCCGGTTTGCCATCCCCATCTTTCTTGCCATGCACAGTCAGGCCGTCATTCGGCTCAAGCGAGGTAAGTAAAGTGACTACCATAGTTTCAGTTCGCCGCAACGGTCAGGTCGTCATCGGTGGCGATGGCCAGGTCTCCCTTGGCAACACCGTCATGAAGGGCAATGCCCGCAAGGTTCATCGCCTCTACAACGGCAAGGTACTGGCTGGTTTCGCCGGCGGCACCGCCGACGCCTTCACCCTGCTCGAGCGCTTCGAAGCCAAACTGCAGGCCCATCAGGGCAACCTGGAGCGCGCCGCCGTGGCGCTGGCCAAGGACTGGCGCACCGATCGCGCCCTGCGCCGCCTCGAGGCCCTGCTGGCCGTCGCCGACGAGCACAAATCATTCATCATCACCGGCAACGGTGACGTGGTGCAGCCGGAACACGATCTCATCGCCATCGGCAGCGGCGGCAACTTTGCCCAGTCCGCCGCCATCGCCCTGCTGGAGAACACCGAGCTCGACGCCAAAAGCATCGTCGAGAAGTCCCTCAAGATTGCGGGCGACATCTGTGTGTTCACCAACGGCAACCACACCATCGAAGTGCTGGATTATTCAGCTAAATAAGTCGGCGAAATAGGGCCGCCAAATAAGGCCGCCAGCCAAACCCCATTTTCCAAGGGGTGGGCCCTGCCCGCCCCGGATACAGGAACGCCATCATGTCCGAGATGACCCCGAGAGAAATCGTCCACGAGCTGGATCGTCACATCATCGGCCAGGCCGACGCCAAGCGCGCGGTCGCCGTCGCCCTGCGCAACCGCTGGCGCCGGATGCAGCTCGATGAAGAGATGCGCCATGAAGTGACCCCGAAAAACATCCTGATGATCGGCCCGACCGGTGTCGGCAAGACCGAGATCGCCCGTCGCCTGGCCAAGCTGGCCAACGCCCCCTTCATCAAGGTGGAAGCGACCAAGTTCACCGAAGTGGGCTATGTCGGCAAGGAAGTGGACAGCATCATCCGCGATCTGACCGATGCCGCCATCAAGCTGGTGCGCGAAACCGAGATGGAGAAGATGAAATACCGCGCCGAGGAAGCCGCCGAAGAGCGCATCCTCGACGCCCTGCTGCCCAACCCGCGCAACAGCTGGGGCGAGGAAGAGAAAGCCGACAACTCCAACACCCGCCAGATCTTCCGCAAGAAACTGCGGGAAGGTCAGCTGGATGACAAGGAGATCGAGCTGGAGCTCGCCGCCTCCCCGATGGGCGTCGAAATCATGACCCCGCCGGGCATGGAAGAGATGGCCAACCAGTTGCAGGGGCTGTTCCAGAACCTGGGCCAGAACCAGAAGAAGAAGCGCAAGATCAAGGTCAAAGAGGCCATGAAGGCGCTGATCGAAGAGGAAGCGGCCCGCCTGGTCAACCCGGAAGAGCTGAAGCAGAAAGCGATCGCCGCGGTCGAGAACAACGGCATCGTCTTCCTCGACGAGATCGACAAGATCTGCAAGCGCGGCGAGAGCTCAGGCCCCGACGTCTCCCGTGAAGGGGTACAGCGCGACCTGCTGCCGCTGGTCGAGGGCTGCACCGTCAACACCAAGCACGGCATGGTCAAGACCGACCACATCCTGTTCGTCGCCTCCGGCGCCTTCCAGATCGCCAAGCCATCAGATCTCATCCCCGAGCTGCAGGGCCGCCTGCCGATCCGGGTCGAGCTGACCGCGCTGACCACCGATGACTTCGAGCGGATCCTGACCGAGCCGAACGCCTCGCTGACCGATCAGTACCAGGCGCTGATGGCTACCGAAGGGGTCAAGATCGAGTTCACCAAGGATGGCATCCGCCGTCTGGCCGAAGCGGCCTGGCAGGTCAACGAGCGCACCGAGAACATCGGCGCCCGCCGCCTGCACACCGTGATGGAGCGCCTGATGGAAGACATCTCCTACGACGCCTCCGAGAAGTCCGGCGAGACCTTCGTCATCGACACCGACTACGTCAACGCTCACCTCGGCAAGCTGATTGAAGACGAGGATCTGAGCCGCTTTATCCTGTAAATCGAGAACGAGGAGCTGAGCGGTTTAATCTCCTGTAAGCGAACCGCTCAATCTCATCACAAGACGCCTCCCCTGTGGAGGCGTCTTTGTTTTCAGCCCCCTCCCGACTCGCAGCCTGCCCGGGTCGCTTCGCCCGGCGCACTGCACTGGTCTCTTCCCGCCAGCCAGAGCGCAGCCAGCAGCAACAAGCCGCTCAGGGCGAAGCTGGCCTGCATGGCGAAGTGCAGCTCGCTGGCACTGGCAACGGCAGGATCGCCCCCGCCCGCCAGACCGGCAAACAGGGCGCCGAGCCCGGCCGCCCCCGTCAGCTGACCCAGATTGCGCGCCAGGGTCAGCAACCCGGCCACGGCACCGCGGGCCTGTCCACCGCTGCCACCCATCACGGCGCTGTTGTTGGCGGTCTGAAACAGGGCGTAGCCGGCGGTCAGCAACAGGATCGGCAGCAGATAGCCGAGCGGGCCAAGGGCTGGACTCAGCACCGCCAGCAAGGCCGCGGCGCCACTCATCAGCAGCAATCCCAGCCGCACCACTGTGATGGCGCCGACCCTGTCCACCAGCCAGCCGGCGGGCAGCCCGGTCAGCGCCGCCAGCAGGGGCCCGCCCGAGATGAGCAACCCGCTGGTGAACGGGTCGAGCCCGAATACCCCCTGCAGATAGAAGGGGCCGATCAGCAGGGTCAACACCATGATGCCGGCCACCAGTGCACTGGCCGCCAGACCACCGCGCAGCCGACGGGTACCCAGCAGCGCCAGCGGCAACAGGGGGGCGGCAGCGCCCAGCTCGCTGCGCACCAGCCAGGCGGTGGCCAGCAGCGCCCCGCCCCCCAGCCAGAGGGCCAGCGCCCCCGTCGAGGTGAGGGCCAGCCCGTAGCAGAGCAGCGCCACCAGCAAGAGCGACAGACTCGCCAGATTGAGCCTCTCTCCCTCTGTACACGCCGCATCCCGAGGCAGACCGAACAGGCCACAGACCAGCGCCAGCAGGCCGATCGGCAGCAGCGCGAGAAAGGCCGGCTGCCAGCCGGCAACATCCAGCAGCAGACCGCCAAACGAGGGGCCGAGGGCCGTGCCGCAGGCCGAGAGGGTACCGAGCAGCCCCATGCCCCGGCCGCGCCGAGCCGGCGACACCAGCTGGCCCACCATGGCCAGCGACAGCACCAGCATGCAGGCCGCTCCTCCCCCCTGCAGCACCCGGGCTGCAAGCAGCCAGCCGATGGTCGAGGCCTGCGCGCAGAGCAGGCTGGCCAGCACAAACAGCCCCATGCCCCAGAGCAGCAGGCGGCGCCGGCCGAACCTGTCCCCCAGCCGGCCCGCCACCACCGTCAGGCAGGTGAGCCCCAGCAGATAGGCCACCAGCACCCACTGCAAGCTGGCGAAGGGAACGGCAAAGTCCGCGCCCAGTGCCGGCAGCAGCATGCTGGCCATGCTCCCAGCCAGCATGGGCAACAGGGTGGCGAGACCAAGCGCCAGCAGACCGAGGCGGCGTGCAGCGGGAGTTAAAACGCGGGTGAAGGATGACATGATCCGGGCTCCACAAAGGGGTGATGACGACAAGGCTAGTGGGGCCGGTGAACAGGCGGAAGACGCACCCGTTGCAATTTATCAATGCACCAGACGCCATATGAGGGGGCCCGTTCTCGGGTATGATGAAGCAGGCACCTTGCTCCCACCTCGATGAAGGCATGCACATGAGCACTCCCGACCTCAACCTGCTGATCACCCTGGATGCCCTGCTGGACGAAGGCAGCGTGGCGGGCGCGGCCAGACGACTGGGCTTGAGCCCCTCCGCCATGAGCCGGGCCCTGGCCAGGCTGCGGGAGACCACCGGCGACCCGCTGCTGGTGCGGGCTGGCCGCGGCCTGGTACCCACTCCCAGGGCGTTGCTGCTGCGCGAGCAGGTCGGCCGGCTGGTGCAGGAGGCCGAGGAGGTGCTGCGCCCCCGGCTGGAGGTCGACCCGGCGCGGCTGGAGCGCACCTTCACCCTGCGCGCCAGCGAGGGGCTGGTGGAACTGTTCGGCGCCGCCCTGCTGAGCCGGCTCGCCGCCGAGGCGCCGGGGGTGCGGCTGCACTTTCTGGCCAAACCCGACAAGGAGAGCGGCCCCCTGCGCAGCGGCGAGCTGGATTTCGAGACCGGGGTCATCAGCGCCACCACGGCACCCGAGTTGCGTACCCAGGCGCTGTTTCAGGACCACTTCGTCGCCGTGCTGCGCCCGGGCCATCCACTGTGCGACGGCCCGCTGACCGCCAGCCGCTATGCCGAGGCGCGTCACGTGCTGGTGTCCCGCCGCGGCCAGCCCCACAGCCCGGTCGATGAGGCGCTGGCCAAGCTGGGGTTGACGCGCACCGTCACCACTCTGGTGCCCGGCTTTGCCACCGCGCTGGCGCTGGTGCGCGGCAGCGATCTGGTGGCCACGGTGCCGGAGCACCACTGCGCCGCCCTGCTGGGCGATCTGGTTGCACGGCCCCTGCCCTTCACCCTGCCCGGGATCCGGGTCGCCCTGCTCTGGCATCCCCGGCTGGACGCGGATCCGGCCCACCGCTGGCTGCGCACCCTCATTCGCGACATCTGCGCCCAAAGCCCCTACCGCCCCCTGCCGTAGGCCCCTCGTCTTGCCAAACTGCCAATGAAGGAATCTTTCACGTCTTTTGGCGGTACGGGCGTTGCTTTGCGTGGGCAGCCAGGCCGCCCCTGCAGCGGCGGTCCCGATCCGCATTCCGCCACCAATTGCGCCACTGGTATACCTATTTATGTATATCTTTGAATTATCAGGAATTACCCCTGAGGGGATATATAAATAGACACTTGATTTGCATCAATCGTCTGCCCCTGCCGACTGGGTAGCCTAGCCTCAGAATGATGTTTTATTACTCCAAACTTGAGGCAACTATGAGCAAAGTCAGACTGGTCGTTGTGGGCAACGGCATGGTGGGGCACCGCTTCATCGAAGAGCTGATCGAGCGGGCCGACCCGGGCCGCTACGAGATCACCGTCTTCGGTGCAGAACCCCGTCCCGCCTACGATCGCGTCCATCTCTCCTCCTACTTCTCCCATCACACCAGCGAAGATCTCTCCCTCGTCAAACCCGGTTTCTACGACAAGCACGGCATCCGCCTGCTGCTCGGCGAAGCGGTGAAAAAAATCGACAGGGCCAACCGCGAAGTGCACTCCAACAAGGGCACTGTGGTCGAGTACGACAAGCTGGTGCTGGCCACCGGTTCCTACCCCTGGGTGCCACCCATCCAGGGCAGCCAGCACCACGAGTGCTTCGTCTATCGCACCATCGAGGATCTGAAAGCCATCCGCAGCGCCGCCAAGAGTGGCAAGAGCGGGGTGGTGATCGGGGGCGGCCTGCTTGGCCTCGAAGCCGCCGGTGCCCTCAAGGCACTGGGTCTCGAGACCCACGTGGTGGAGTTTGCTCCGGTGCTGATGGCCGAGCAGCTCGATGGTCAGGGTGGCCAGCTGCTGCGCCGCAAGATTGAATCCATGGGCGTGCAGGTGCACACCAGCAAGAGCACCAGCGAGATCCTGATGCACGGCGGCCGCGACGCCCAGCACCGCCTCGCCTTCGCCGACGGCAGCACGCTTGAAGTGGACGTGGTGGTCTTCTCCACCGGCATCCGCCCGCAGGATACCCTGGGCCGTTACTGTGAGCTGACCATTGCCGACCGTGGCGGCGTGCTGATCGACGATCACTGCCTCACCTCCGACCCCGACATCTACGCCATCGGCGAGTGCGCCGCCTGGCAGGGCCGCTTCTTCGGGCTGGTGGCACCGGGCTACAAGATGGCCCAGATCACCGTCGACCATCTGCTCGGCGGCGACAGCCGCTTCGAGGGGGCGGACATGAGCGCCAAGCTCAAGCTGCTCGGCGTCTCCGTCGGCTCCATCGGTGATGCCCACGGCCGCACCCCTGGCAGCCACAGCTATGTGTTCCAGGACGACCAGGCCGGTGTCTACAAGAAGATCGTGGTGAGCGAAGACAACAGTCGCCTGCTCGGCGCCGTGCTGGTGGGTGACGTGGAAGATTACGGCAACCTGCTGCAGATGATGCTCAACGCCCTGCCGCTGCCGAGCCACCCGGATACCCTGATCCTGCCTGCCTACGCCGGTGCCAAACCGACCCTGGGGGTGGATGCCCTGCCGGAGAGCGCCCAGATCTGCTCCTGCTTCGACGTCTCCAAGGGCGACATCGCCAAGGCAGTGGCCGAGGGTCACACCACGCTGGCCGCCATCAAGCAGCACACCAAGGCCGGTACCGGCTGTGGCGGCTGCGTGCCGCTCATCAGCCAGGTGCTCAACGCCGAGCTGGTGAAACAGGGCATCGAGGTCAACAACCACCTTTGCGGCCACTTCCCCTACTCCCGTCAGGAGCTGTTCCATCTGGTCAAGGTGGAGGGGATCAAGAGCTTCGACGAGCTGCTGGCCAAGCACGGCCACGGCCATGGCTGCGAGGTGTGCAAACCGACCGTCGGCTCCATCCTCGCCTCCTGCTGGAACGACTATGTGCTGAGCCCGCTCAATACCCAGCTGCAGGACACCAACGACATCTTCCTCGGCAACATGCAAAAGGACGGCAGCTACTCCGTCATCCCGCGCATGGCCGGCGGCGAAGTGACCCCGGCAGGGCTGCTGGCGGTGGCCGAAGTGGCCCGCGACTACAAGCTCTACACCAAGATCACCGGCGCCCAGCGCATCGGCCTGTTCGGGGCCCAGAAGGATGATCTGCCCGCCATCTGGCGCAAGCTGCTGGCGGCGGGCTTCGAGACAGGTCAGGCCTATGCCAAGGCGCTGCGCATGGCCAAGACCTGCGTCGGCAGCACCTGGTGCCGCTTCGGCGTGCAGGACAGCGTCGGCCTCGGGGTCTTCCTCGAGAACCGCTACAAGGGCATTCGCACCCCCCACAAGATGAAGTTCGGTGTCTCCGGCTGTACCCGCGAATGTGCGGAAGCGCAGGGCAAGGACGTCGGCATCATCGCCACCGACGCGGGCTGGAACCTCTATGTAGGCGGCAACGGCGGCATGAAGCCGCGCCACGCCGACCTGCTGGCGTCTGACCTCGACCGCGAGACGTTAGTCCGGTTGATAGACCGCTTTATGATGTTTTACGTTACCAGCGCCGACAAACTGCAGCGCACCTCGGTCTGGCTCGGCAATCTGGAAGGGGGCATCGACTACCTGCGCGAAGTGATCGTCGACGACAAGCTGGGGCTGGCCGACACCCTGGAGCGCGATATCCAGACCCTTATCGACAGCTACGAGTGCGAATGGTCGCGTACCCTCAACGAAGAGGAAGCGCTCAAGCGCTTTAGCCACTTCATCAACAGCGACAAGCGCGACCCGGACGTCCAGTTCGTCAGCGAGCGCGACCAGCACCGACCGGCCACCCCGGCCGAGCGCATCCCCGTCTACCAGATCGAGGTGGAGACCAAATGATGAAATTAGCCTGCCAACTCAACGACATCCTGCCTGGCACCGGCGTCTGCGCTCTGCTCAAGGGACGCCAGAATATGCCTGTTTCGCTCGATGTGGAGGTTCAATCATGAAATTAGCCTGCCAACTCAACGACATACTCCCTGGCACCGGCGTCTGTGCTCTGCTCGAGGGGCGCCAGATCGCCCTGTTCCGCCCGAGCGCGGCGGCCGAGGTGTTCGCCATCGACAACCGGGATCCCTTCTTCGCCGCCAACGTGCTGTCGCGTGGCATCGTAGGTGAACACGAAGGTGAGCTCTGGGTCGCCAGCCCGCTCAAGAAGCAGCACTTCCGTCTGCGCGACGGCCACTGCCTCGAAAATGCAGCCATGTCTGTCCAGAGCTACCCGGTCGAAGTGCGCGACCAACAAGTCTGGGTCACCGTCTAACACCATGCATATCAGGGCTGCCCGCGGGCGGCCCTCTTGAAGGAAACAAAGATGTATACAGAAACCATCAACAAGTGCGCCGCCAACGCGGCCCGCATCAATCGCTTCGAGCGCAGCGACAAGCTCGGCTTCTGGCTCAGCTCCGCCATGGCGGGGGCCTATGTGGGCCTTGGCATCATCCTCATCTTCACCCTGGGCAACCTGGTGGATCCGAGCATCCGTCCACTGGTGATGGGGGCCACCTTCGGCATCGCCCTGACCCTGGTCATCATCGCCGGCTCCGAGCTGTTCACCGGCCACACCATGTTCCTCACCTTCGGGGTGAAGACCGGCAAGATTTCCATGGGGGATCTGCTGCGCATCCTGCCCCAGACCTGGGCCGGCAATCTGCTCGGCTCCATCGCGGTGGCGCTGATCTACTCCTACGGCGGCAGCCTGCTGCCGGACGCAGGCAGCCTGGCGCACAAGGTGGCGCTGGCCAAGACCCAGGCACCGGCGCTGACCCTGTTCATGAAGGGCGTGCTGTGCAACTGGCTGGTCTGCCTCGCCATCTGGATGGCGCTGCGCACCGAGGGTGCCGCCAAGTTCATCGCCATCTGGTGGTGCCTGCTGGCCTTTATCGCCTCCGGCTACGAGCACTCGGTCGCCAACATGACCCTGTTCGCCCTCTCCTGGTTCGGTGCCCATTCCGAGGCCTACACCCTGGGTGGCATCGGCCACAACCTGCTGTGGGTGACCCTGGGCAACACCGTCTCCGGCGCCCTCTTCATGGGCCTCGGCTACTGGTATGCCACCCCCAAGGCTGAGCGCCCGGTCGCGGTGAGCGAGACCACCACCACTGCCAGCCAGACCCAAACCGCCTGATCAGGAGGCCCCATGGACTACTTGCCCATCTTTTGCCGACTCGACAACAAACCCGTGCTGCTGGTCGGCGGCGGCGAGGTAGCGGAGCGCAAGGCGCGTCTGCTGCTGGATGCCGGTGCTCAGCTCACCGTGGTCGCGCCCGAGCTCGACCCCGAGCTGGCGGAACTGGCTGCCAACGGCAGCATCGAGTGGCTGGCCGGTGAATTCGCGCCGCAGCAACTGACGGGCAAGTGGCTGGTGGTGGCCGCCACCGATCGGCGCGAGGTGAACGCGCTGGTCTACCAGAGCGCCAATCAGGCGCGGATCTTCGCCAACGTGGTGGATGACCCGAAACGCTCCAGCTTCATCATGCCGTCGATCATCGACCGCTCGCCGCTGATGGTGGCCATCTCCTCCGGCGGCAAGGCCCCGGTGCTGGCCCGCTTGCTGCGGGAAAAACTCGAAGCCCTGCTGCCCCAGCATCTGGGCGCCGTTGCGGCCTTCGCCGGCAGCCTGCGGGAGCGGGTCAAGGCCCGCTTCGCCAGCATGGGCGAGCGGCGCCGCTTCTGGGAACGGCTACTCGGGGCGGATCGGCTCGGGCAGGCGCTAGCACGGGGCGATAGCGCCTCTGCCAATCAGCTGGCCGACAGCCTGTTTGCCGACGAAAGCCAGAGCGGTGGCGAGGTGGTACTGGTGGGAGCAGGCCCCGGCGATCCGGGCCTGCTCACCCTGCACGCCCTGCGCCAGATGCAGCAGGCGGACGTGGTGGTCTATGACCGCCTGGTCTCCGACGAGGTGATGGCGCTGGTGCGCCGCGACGCCAGGCGTATCTTCGTCGGCAAGCAGGCGGGCAATCACTGCGTGCCGCAGGAGGGGATCAACCAGCTCTTGCTGGACGAAGCGAAGAAAGGCCAGCGGGTGGTGCGGCTGAAGGGGGGTGACCCCTTCATCTTCGGCCGTGGCGGCGAGGAGCTGGAGACGCTGGTGGGCAGCGGCATCGGTTTTCAGGTGGTGCCGGGGATCACCGCGGCCAGCGGCTGCGCCGCCTACGCCGGCATTCCGCTGACCCACCGCGATCACGCCCAGAGCGTGCGCTTCGTCACCGCCCACGGCAAGGGTGGGGCCCAGGATCTCGACTGGCCGCTGCTGGCCAAAGACAAACAGACCCTGGTGTTCTACATGGGGCTCTCCTCCTGTACCACCATCCGCGAGCAGCTGCTGACCCACGGCAAGGCGGGCGACACCCCGGTGGCGCTGATCGAGCGTGGCACCCAGCCAAGCCAGCGGGTCATTCGCGGCACCCTCGCTCAGTTGCCCGAGCTGGCGCTGGGCGTCGAGAGTCCGGCCCTCATCATGGTGGGATCCGTGGTAACCCTGGCGGACCAGCTTGCCTGGTTCGGGCAAGGAGGCGCCGCAGACGCGGCCCTGGCCTCGGCCTGATCGCGATATCCATTCCAACGCCACCCTCGGGTGGCGTTTCTTTTTCTGCATTTACTGTCATAACCTCTTGTTTTGAGTCTGGTATCCTATGGGGTGTGTCAGCCGGACCACCGAATTCAGGAATTCTGCTTCATGTCCCTCCCCGCCAAGAACAGCGCCAAACAGCGTGAACAAGACAGATCGCGCATTCTCACCCTGCTGCTGGCCGATGATGCCCTCACCGACAGCCTGCTCGACCCGCAAGGGGTGCAGGATGCCACCCTGCGGGATCAGACCAGCGAGCTCACCCGGCTGGTCAACAGCCTGCCCGCCGCCGATATCGCCGATGCACTGGAATCCCTGCCGCCGGACGAGCGTCACGTGCTGTGGCAGCAGGTGGACGAGGAGAAGCACGGCCAGATCCTGGTGGAGGCGTCGGAGACGGTGTGGGACAGCCTGATCAGCGGCATGAGCGACAAGGAGCTGCTGCACGCCCTGCGCACCCTCGACATCGACGATCAGATCTATCTGGGCCAATACCTGCCCCGCAACCTGATGGGGCGGCTGCTCACCTCCATGGCCCCGGCCCAGCGCGACCGGGTGCGGGAGGTGATCCGCTACGGCAAGCACACGGTCGGCGCCATGATGGACTTCGAGCTCATCACGGTGCGAGCCGAGGTGAGCCTGGCCACGGTGCAGCGCTACCTGCGCCTGCGCGGCAAGATCCCCGCCAACACCGACAAGCTGTTCGTCACCGACCGGCGCAACCGGCTGCAGGGGGAGCTGCCGCTCACCACAGTGCTGCTGCACAGACCCGAGACCCTGGTGCGCGACGTGATGGAGAAGGATCCGGTCACCTTCGATCCGGAAGACAACGATGAAGCCGCCGCCCGTACCTTCGAGCGGGACGACCTGGTCTCCGCCGCCGTCATCGACGGCCGCGGCAAGCTGATGGGCCGGCTCACCGTCGCCGAGGTGGTGGATCTGGTCTATGAGGAGAGCGACACCGACCTGCGCCGGATGGGGGGGATCAGTGAAGAGGAGGACGTGTTCGCGCCCGTCTCCAAGGCGGTCAAGACCCGCTGGGCCTGGCTCGCCATCAACCTCTGCACCGCCTTCGTGGCATCGCGGGTAATCGGTCTGTTCGAACACACCATCTCCCAGCTGGTGGCACTGGCGGCGCTGATGCCCATCGTCGCCGGCATCGGCGGCAACACCGGCAACCAGACCATCACCATGATAGTGCGGGCACTGGCGCTGCAGCATATCCAGACCGGCAACGTCTCCTTCCTGCTGTGGCGCGAGCTGGGGGTGGCCCTGATCAACGGCCTGGTGTGGGGCGGCACCATGGGGGTGGCCACCTACATCCTCTATCAGGACGCGGCGCTGGGCGCGGTGATGACGCTCGCCATGATGCTCAACCTGCTGGTGGCGGCGCTGATGGGGGTCATCATCCCCATGACCATGAGCCGGCTGGGCCGCGACCCGGCGGTGGGGGCCAGCGTGATGATCACCGCCATCACCGACACCGGCGGTTTCTTCATCTTCCTGGGGCTGGCCACCCTGTTCCTGCTTTGATCCGCTTGGCAATAGAAAGGGAGCCTTTATGGCTCCCTTGTTCATTCGGCGCGGCCGCTACACCCGGTATTTGGCCACCGCTTGGTTGAGCAACTTGGCCTGCTCGGTCAGACCGTGACTCGACTTGGCGTTCTCCTCCGCCATCAGGCTCGACTCCTGGGCAATGTCGCGGATGTTGTTGACGTTGCGGTTCACCTCGTTGGCAACCAGGCTCTGCTGTTCGATGGCGGCGGCAATCTGGGTGCTCATGTCCATGATGTGGGTGACGTCCTGGGTGATCTGCTCCAGCAGTTCGCCCGCCATGCTGGCTTGCTCCGAGCTGCTGTTGCCCTGCTCGCGGCAGGTCGCCATCATGCCCACTATGTTGCCGGTCTGCTTCTGCAGCGAGCTGATGATGCCAGCGATCTCCTGGGTCGACTTCTGGGTGCGGATGGCGAGGCTGCGCACCTCGTCCGCCACCACCGCAAAACCGCGCCCCTGATCCCCCGCCCGCGCCGCCTCGATGGCTGCGTTGAGGGCCAGCAGGTTGGTCTGCTCGGCGATGCCGCGGATCACGTCCAGCACGGAGCCTATGGTTTCGCTCTCCTGCTGCAACTGCGCCACTTCGCGGGAGGAGTTTTCCAGATTGTCGGCCAGCGAGCGGATCTGGCTGACGGTGTTCTCCACCGCACTGCGCCCCTCCATCGCCTTGTTGTTGGTGGTCTGGGCATTGTTGGCGGCCTGCTCGGTGTTGCGGGCGATCTCCTCTATGGTGGAGCCCATCTCGGTGGAGGCGGTCGCCACCATGTCGGTCTCCTGCAGCTGGCGAGCGGCCCCCTCACTGGTGCGGCGCACGTTGCCGGAGAGGTGATCCGCCGCCTCGGTCAGGGTGTGCACGCTCTGCTTCACGTCGCCGATGAGGTGGCGAAAGCCCCCCAGCATCACGTCCAGATTGCCTGCCAGCTGCGCCATCTCGTCCGCCCCCTGCAGCTCTATCTTGAGGCGCAGGTCGTTGTCTTGCCGGATGCGGTTGACGGTGTCGTTCACCCGCGAGATGGGGCGGTCAATGCTGCGCCCCAGCAGCATGCTCATGATGCCGATCAGCACTATGATGATGCCGCCGCAGACCAGCATCAGGGTATTGAGGCGCGAGGTCTGCCGTACCAGCTCGTCGGCGATGTGCTTGCCGACGGCGGTAAAGCCCTGCTCGGTCTGATGCACCAGCCCCCGCATCTCATTGCGCAGCCCCTCCTCTTCACTCAGTCCCAGCACTTGCATACCCTGCACCAGCGCGACAAAGTCCTGCCGGTACTGCTCGCTGGCCTGCTCCAGCTTGCCGCGATCAGCCTCCGGCAAGGTTGCCAATCGCTGCTGGAAGTCCTTGTGCAGGGTCTGGAAGCGCTCCAGATACTGGATGTCGGAGCGCAGCATGAAGTCTTTCTCCGCCCGCCGCAGCTGCAACATGGTGATGAGCAGCCCCTGCTCATCCAGCTGCTTGAGCCCCTCTTCCACCTGATGCACCGCCGTTCTCAAACGACCGTAGAGGCCGTCTTCCGGCCCCAGCCCGATGATCTGCTGCTGGGCCACCAGATCGTTGAAGGCCTTGCCATAGGCCCCCATCTGCTGATCCAGCCGGGTCAGCTCGCCCTGCACAGCGCTGAGGTTGTCATCCTGACCCAGGGTCTGGTTGAGCTGGTGAAAATTGGCTAGCACCTCGTTGAAGCGGGTCACGAAGGCCGGATCCTTGCGGATCAGGAAATCCTTCTCGGCCCGTCGCAGGTTGAGCATGGCGATCTCGAGCCCGTCCACGTTGCGCTGGGCCTCGGTCAGATGACGACTCACCTGGTTGGAGTAGAGAAACAGGCCGCTCAATACCAGCATGGCAACGGCGACCAGCGCGGTATTCAGGATCAATTTATGACGGATCAGCACGATGAACCTCTCACAAGCACGGGATGGACTGCATTGAGCTTATGCGGAAAACGTTATCCCCGTTGTTGTTCAAGGAATATTCATTGAAATGCCGGTCCCACTCCTTATACTGGATCCCACCTGTTTCCAGCGGTGGATTTGACACAATGGAATACAACACTTCAGAACTGTGCGATATCTATCAGGACATGGTGGATGTGCTCGAACCCATGCTCTGCTCCTTCGGCGGCCGCGCCTCGTTCGGCGGCGTCATCACCACAGTCAAATGCTTCGAATCAAACGGCCTGATCCGTGAACTCGTCAAAGAGAACGGCGTCGGTCGGGTGTTGCTGATCGATGGCGGTGGCTCCATGCGCCGCGCCCTGATCGACAGCGAGATCGCCACCACGGCGGCCGAAAACGAGTGGGAAGGGATCGTCTGCTACGGCTGCGTGCGCGAGGTCGACATTCTGGAAGACTTGGATATCGGCATTCAGGCGCTGGCAGCCATTCCGGTGGGTGCCGACAGCAAGGACGTGGGCGAGACCGATCTGCCGGTCAACTTCGGCGGCGTCACCTTCCTGCCGGACGACCACCTCTACGCCGATACCACAGGGGTGATCCTCTCCCCCGATGCACTCGACATCGAGTAAGCAGAGCAGAGTGAAAATGGGAGCCAAAGCTCCCATTTTTTATGCCCGTCGCTGGCCGAAAACACGCAAAAAAGAGGGCCAGTAAAAACTGGCCCCTTAACTGGAAGCAATGTGAGCAATGTCGTGCCTTCACAAGAAGTCCATCACGTTGGAACGAATGAAGTCTTTCCCGGAAAACAAGGTAACAATAATCATTCTCATTTAACTTGGCAACCCTTATTTGCCAAAAATGCAAAAAAATTGACCACCCCTGGGGTGGTCAATCTCGTCAGGCTTGTCGCGTGGCCGTTTGCAGGCCGGCCAATCCGGCCTCGCCCACCAGCTTGCGGCTGAGATAACGCAGCAGCACGCCGTAGAGCGGCACAAACAATCCCAGGCTTATCAGCAGCTTGAACACGTAGTCCACGGTGGCAATCTCGACCCAGTGCTCGGCCATGAAGGGATCCGTGCTGCGCCAGAAGGCGATGGTAAAGAAAGCGATGGTGTCCACCAGGTTGCCGAACAGGGTGGAGGCAGCCGGTGCCACCCACCAAGCTTTCAACAACCGCAGCCGGTTGAACACCACTACGTCCATGAACTGGCCCACCAGATAGGCCATAAAGCTGGCCAACGCAATCCGGGCAACAAACAGGTTGAATTCGGCCAGGTTGCCGACGCCCTGGAAGCTGCCCTCGAAGAACAGTACCGACAGGGCATAGGAGATGGCCAGCGCCGGCAACATCACGGTCTGGATGATCTTGCGCGCCAGACCGGCACCGAAGATCCGCACCGTCAGGTCGGTGGCCAGAAAGATGAACGGGAAGCTGAAGGCACCCCAGGTAGTGTGGAAACCGAAAATGGTGATCGGCAGCTGCACCAGGTAGTTGCTGCTGGCAATGATCAGGATGTGGAACAACGAGAGGCGCACCAGCGCCGTCTGGTGCTGAGCAGGGGTCAGATTCATATTGTGACCTTTTTGGTTAATGGGGTTAGGGAACCCATACCGCCACCATTGGCGATAATTGAGGGGCGAGATTATACGCCCCCACACTGATAGTTCAATCTTTATGCGGTTGCTAAGGCTGCCGTACCATCCTCACCCTTGATGCTGACGGGCCAGCCAGAGCAACACCTCGGCATCGGCCGGCTGCTCCACCGCCAACCAGCAGCCGCTGTAGTGTTCGTACTCGAGCCGAAAGCGGCTCCCCTCGAACTCCAGCAGCCAGCTGTGACGATCGGCGCTACACTCCCGCTCGAGTGCCACCAGCTCCCACTCCTGCAACAGAGCCTCGGCCAGGGTCGGAAAACTGTCCCAGTCGAGCGCGGGGTTCACCAGCATCACCACCTCGGCGTCCCTGTCTGTCTGCGCGATACGCCAGTTCATCTGTGGTTCCTCAACTGCTGCAAGAGAGCTCGCCACCGCAATACCATGCCGGTTGCGGAGTAGCGAGTTCCTCGTATTCGGGTTGCTCATCATAGGGGTGCTGCAAAGCCGTAAACAGCCGCTCGAACGGCGCCATGTCACCCTGCTCGGCAGCCTCGATCACCCGCTGGGCCAGCGCGTTGCGCAGCACATACTTGGGGTTGACCGCATCCATCAGCCCCTTGCGTACGCCATCCTCGCTCCCTTCCCGGGCCAGGCGCGCCCGATAGGCCTCAAGCCACCCTTGCCAGGCGGCAGGCTCCGGCAGCAGGGCCAGCAGGCTGGCGGGCCACGCCCCCTCTCGCGTCACCTCACCGAGACGGCGCAGAAATAGGTGGTAATCCACCCCGTGCGCCGCCAGCAGCTGGAACAACTCGCGGAACAGCACCGGATCGTCCTCTTCCCACACCGCCAGCCCCAGTTTGGCGCGCATCAGCTCGGAGTAGTGCAGCATCAACTGGTGTTCGTACTGGGCCAGGGCCTCTGCCAGCGCGTCGCCATCCACATGGCCGGCCAGCGCCTGTGCCAGCTTTTGCAAATTCCAGTAACCGACTGCCGGCTGCTGATCCAGCGCATAGCGACCGCCCGGATCCGAGTGGTTGCAGACAAAGTCCGGCACATAGGCATCGATGAAGCCGTAGGGACCGTAATCCAGCGTCAGCCCGAGCAGCGACATGTTGTCGGTGTTCATCACCCCGTGGCAGAAGCCTGCCGCCTGCCACTTGGCGATGAGCCGCGCGGTGCGGCGCACCACTTCGGCAAACAGCTCGGCACCATCGGCCAGCTCGGGGAAATGGTGGCGCAGCAGATAGTCGATAAGGGCCGGGATCCGCTCCCCCTGCCCGCTCCAGGCGAAATACTCGACGTGGCCGAAGCGCAGATGACTCGGGGCGGTACGCAGCACGGTCGCGCCTGTCTCCACCTGCTCGCGGTAGACCGGCTCCTGGCTGCCCACCAGCACCAGTGCCCGGGTGGTGGGGATGCCGAGGGCATGCAGCGCCTCGGAGGCCAAATACTCGCGAATGCTGGAACGGAGCACAGCGCGGCCATCGCCGAAACGGGAGAAGGGGGTCTTACCCGCCCCTTTCAGGTGCAGGTCCCAGCGGCTGCCATCCGGCGCCTGCTGCTCCCCCAGCAGCAGGGCGCGGCCATCGCCAAGACGCGGGCTGTAGCCGCCGAACTGGTGGCCCGCATAGACCTGGGCTACCGGCTGCATGCCGGGCAAGGGCTGCCCATGGCCACAGCAGGCCAGCCAGTCGGCCTCGCTCACCGCCACCAGCCCCAGCTCGCCGAGCAGCGCACAGTTGAGGTGCAGCAGGGCGGGGGCATGCAGTGGCTGGGGTGCGACGGGCTCACAGGCCCAGGGCAGTTCGGTGGCAAAAGTGTTGATCAGCTTCATGGTGGTGCGGTTCGTCCCTGCGTATGCTCGTGTCACTCTTTATACCGCCGTCGGCCAGCACTGGCTAACGGACGATGCGCTATTTCATTTCAAGGAGAAGAAGATGCAAAGATGGTTGGGCGCCCTGCCCCTGTTGCTGTTGTTGTGGGGGCCGGCCCAGGCGGCCGATGTCGAGGCCGGCAAGGTCAAAGCCGCCGTCTGCGCCGCCTGTCACGGGGCTGAAGGCAAGGCTCTTATTCCCAACTATCCCCATCTGGCTGGGCAAAACGCCGCCTATCTGGTGAAACAGCTGAAGGCCTTCAAGGATGGCAGCCGCAAGGAGCCTTTGATGGTGCCCTTCATGGCGCCGCTCACCGATGCGGACATAGAGAACCTGGCGGCCTATTACGCCAGCCTCAAATAACCGGCGCGCCCGGCAGACAGGTGCCGCCCGTTGGCGACGCACCCGCCCGGCGCGACTTCACCAACCTTTTATCGACGGCAGTAGTCGATGATCAGGTCCATAAAGGCTTCGCCGAAGCGTTCCAGCTTACGGTGACCCACGCCGTTAACCGCCAGCATTTCCGCTTCGGTCATCGGCATCAGCTGCGCCATCTCTACCAGGGTGGCGTCGTTGAACACCACGTAGGGCGGCACCTCTTCATCCTCGGCGATCTGCTTGCGCAGGGCGCGCAGTTCCTTGAACAGCCGCTTGTCGTAGTTGGCGTTGTCGAGCAGGCCGTTGCGCTTCTCCTTGCGGCTGGAGATGGGCTGCAGGCGCGGCACCGCCAGATCCAGCTTCACCTCGCCGCGCAGCACGGGACGGGCTGCCTCGGTCAACTGCAGCACCAGATTGCGGGTGATGTTCTGGGTCAGCAATCCCTTGTGGATCAGCTGGCGGATGACGCTCATCCAGTACTCGTGGCTCTGATCCTTGCCGATGCCGTAGGTCGACAGCTTGTCGTGGCCGTGATCCTTGATGCGCTGGTTCAGCGACCCGCGCAGCACCTCCACCACATAACCCACCCCGAAGTTCTGCCCCACCCGCCAGACACAGGAGAGCGCCTTCTGGGCATCTTCGGTGCCGTCATAGCTCTGGGGGGGGTCGAGGCAGATGTCGCAGTTGCCGCACGGCTTGTCGTTGTACTCGCCGAAGTAGTTGAGCAGCACCTGCCGGCGGCAGGTCTGCGCCTCGGCGAAGGCCGCCATCACGTTGAGCTTGTACTGCTCCACCTGCAACTGCTGGGGGTTTTCGATGTTGTCGAGCAGCCGGCGCACCCGGCCGATGTCGGCGGGATCGTACAGCAACAGCGCCTCGGCCGGGGTGCCGTCACGGCCAGCCCGGCCGGTCTCCTGATAGTAGGATTCGATGTTCTTCGGAATGTCGTAGTGCACCACGAAGCGCACGTTGGGCTTGTCGATGCCCATGCCGAACGCCACCGTCGCCACCACTATCTCGATGTCGTCCTTGAGGAAGGACTCCTGAGTGCGCTGGCGCAGCTCGAGCGGCAGGCCGGCGTGATAGGGCGCCGCCTTGCAGCCGTGGCGGGAGAGCCGCTCGGCCACCTCCTCCACCCGATTGCGGCTGGAGCAGTAGACGATGCCGCAGTTGCCCTTCTGACTCTGCACGTAGCGCAGCAGCTGCTCCGCCGCCTTGAACTTCTCCACCAGGCTGTAGCGGATATTGGGTCTGTCAAAGCTGGCGGTGTGGATAAAGGGGTCGTGGAGTTCCAGCCGATGCAGCATGTCGCTGCGGGTCGCCTCGTCGGCGGTGGCGGTGAGCGCCACCACCGGCACCTGCGGGAACCACTGCTTGAGCCGGCCCAGCGCCGCGTATTCCGGTCGAAAATCGTGCCCCCACTGGGAGACACAGTGTGCCTCGTCGATGGCAAACAGACCGAGCGGCAGCTCCGCCAGCCGATCCATGAACTCGTGCTGCAGCAGGCGTTCGGGGGAGACATAGACGATTTTTATCTCGCCGCGCCGCATGGCGGCGAAGTTCTGGATCATCTCCTCCCGGCTCAGGGCCGAGTTGATGTAGACCGCCGCCACGCCGTTGGCGCGCAGGCTGTCCACCTGATCCTTCATCAGCGAAATGAGGGGAGAGACCACCACCCCGAGCCCGGGCCGCAGCAGCGCCGGGATCTGGTAGCAGAGCGACTTGCCGCCACCGGTGGGCTTGAGCACCAGCGCATCGCGCCCCGCCACTATCTGCTCGATGATTTCGAGCTGGCCCGGCCGGAATTGCTGATAGCCGAACACCGCCTGCAGCAGGGCAAGCGGATTCTCTGGCTGGGGGTCAGGCAGGGTTTCGGCAATGGCGGTCATGGGCTCTCCTTTGGGGTCGCCATTCTAAAGCAGCCGCCGCCCACAATAAACCTGCCATTGCGACTGTTAAGGAAGTGTTGCAGACTGGCTGGAGTTTTTACTCGGTCGTACTGCCAGGGATCGGACTCAAGGAATGAAACAGATGCTCAAGAAGATGGCGCTCAGTGGCATTGCCAACCTGTTCGCCGAGAGGATGCCGTTCAACAAGTTGATCGGCATGCAGGTGACGCACTACGACTTCGACAAGGTCGAGCTGCGCATCAAGATGGAGGAAAAGCTGATCGGCAACCCCTTCCACAACATCCTGCACGGCGGCGTCACCGCCACTCTGCTCGATGTGGCCGGCGGCATGATAGTCGCTGCCTCCTGCATCGACGAGCTGGAAGACTTCTCCCCCAGCTACCTCAAGGAGCGCTTCTCCCGCCTCGGCACCATCGATCTGCGGGTGGACTACCTGCGGCCGGGGCGCGGCAACGAGTTCATCGCCACCGCCCACATCATCCGGGCCGGCAGCAAGGTCGCGGTTGCCCGCATGGAACTGCACAACGAAGAAGGGACTCATATCGCCTTCGGTACCGGCACCTATCTGGTGGGCTGAGCCAGCCTATTGCATAAAAACCACGCTGCTAATCTGATTTTAATCATTAGAAACCTTACCCCCTCTGTCGCCACCAGGTTCATACTGAAAGTCGGGATTGTGTGCAGAGGGAGGATTGCAGGCGATGAGTGCGAAACTGGCCACCAAACCATCCAGAGCCTTGTTGAGGCAGCTCGAGTCCATGCTCGACGAGGTGCAGACACCCGAGTGTCGCCACTGGCTGGAACAGGAGCTTGAGGGATACTCTCTCTGTTCGCCCCTGCCTTGGTATCGCATCATAGCCTGTCGGCAACGCGGTCACTTCTTGGACCTGAAGACGGGAAAATACCTGACTTGTCATATCAACAGTCAAACGCTAAGCCAACGCGATCTGGCCCAAATTCAGTTCATCTATGCCCGTGAACCCGCCGCCCACTATTTGCTGCAACGCAATTCCGGTATTGAGCCCTGGCCAGAACAGCTGCTGGAAGATTATCAGGAGCAGCTGATCCCCGGCCATCTATGCCTGCAAGCCTGGCATGAGCCCGTGTCTTCATTACGTGAACAACTGATGGAGGGAATCGAACATTTCATTAGTGAGTACCCCAAGCACGCGGCCTTGCAACCTCAGCACGGCTTCAAGGCATTGCGGCATCAGCACTGGCATATCTAACAGGCGCCTGGCGCGCAAGGAGGGCACCATAGACAGAACCCAACCAGAGATTGCCACAATCTAAAGTGCCGGAGTCAGGATCAGACTCCACCCTGGGCCACCGAGCGGTGGCCCTTTTATTGCCCAGCGCCGGGCAACGGAACTGACGAGACGGATTAAACAGACAGAGAGACAGAGAGACAGAGAGACAGAGAGACAGAGAGACAGAGAGACAGAGAGACAGAGGAGCATTGCAGTTACCCTAGCAAGCCGCCAGCATGAATATCGCCCTCCGCTTGCGCGAATGCCAAATGCGAAAAGGCCGCTCTATTGAGCGGCCTTTTCTAATGTGGTCGGTGTGAGAGGATTCGAACCTCCGACCCCTTCGTCCCGAACGAAGTGCGCTACCAAGCTGCGCTACACACCGATGTCTGCGGGACGGGAATTTACCGAAAGCCCCGACTCGACACAAGCCTTTTTTACGTTTGTAAGCAAAAAAATGGCTGTTCGCTCAACTATTCGTCAGTTCCATCCATCCTGAGCCGTCAGCGGCCAAAAAATGGTCTGGCAACGTTTATGAGGAAGCGAGCTGGAATTCGGCCGGGCCAAGCAAGCGGCGACGCCAGTCAGCGACCACACCATGCTCCAGCCAGTCTGCCGCATGCTTGCGCCAGTTGGGCGAGAGGGCCGGATTTTCCAGCAGCAACAGCAGGTCCGCTTCGTTGCGCAGCTGGTTGAACAGGATGTCGGCGGTGCGCTTTACCGTGAGTTCAGGGTAGGGCCTGTCCACCAGCTCCAGCCGCTCCTGCGGCATCACCATCCCCTCCTCCAGCACCCGCAACAGCCAGCCGCAGCGGCCGCTGAGCTGCATCACCTGCGACATCTGGCCATAGCCGAAACGCTGGTTGAGCTTGAAGCAGGGGGATCTGGGCTGGCTTATCTGGATCAGCGCCTCGCCGAGACGATAGACATCGCCGATACAGGCCTGCGCCTCGGTCAGCCCGACCCCGGAGAGGTTCTCGCCGAAGGCGGCCGGTTGCCAGGGGGTACGCGGGGTCGGCAGGCCCAGCGCCGTCTGCCAGTTGTGCCACCAGGGGTAGTGATCGGCAGGATAGTAGTGCAGCGCCCGATCCGGGCCGCCATGGTGGCGCTGGTCGCACTGTTCGTCGCCAGCCAGACCATTGGCACCGCACCAGAGCGGTATGGAGGTGGCTTGTTTGTGGATGGCACTGACAAGGCCGGGAACCAGTTCGGTACCCTGGCCGCTAAAGATGGAGATCCGCATTCTCATCCTCCGGATTGACGAGAGAATGCGGATCTTAACACGAGGTCAGGCGACTGCCTGCATCTGGGTGGTCATGGCGATCTCGGCGCGGCGACGTTTCTCCGCCTTGGCCATCAGATACCAGCTGCCGAAGGTGAACAACGACACCGACAGCAGGATCAGGCTGGCCACCGC
This sequence comes from Aeromonas hydrophila subsp. hydrophila ATCC 7966, assembly GCF_000014805.1. Classification (NCBI taxonomy): domain Bacteria; kingdom Pseudomonadati; phylum Pseudomonadota; class Gammaproteobacteria; order Aeromonadales; family Aeromonadaceae; genus Aeromonas; species Aeromonas hydrophila. The sequence goes on from NC_008570.1 coordinate 4,580,967, forward strand.
GTTTATCTCGGGTTTCACCCCGAGTCGCACCGCCGAGAAGACCTCCATCGGCAGGGTGGTCGAGCCCGGGCCGGAGACGAAGCTCGCCAGCACCAGGTCATCCAGCGACAGGGCAAACGACATCATGCCGCCCGCCGCCAGCGAGGGGGCGATCATCGGGATGGTGATCAGGAAGAACACCTTCCAGGGCTTGGCCCCCAGATCCATGGCTGCCTCCTCGATGGAGAGATCCAGTTCCCGCAGGCGGGCCGACACCACGATCGCCACATAGGCGGTACAGAAGGTGGTGTGCGCAATCCAGATGGTCACCATGCCCCGCTCGGCGGGCCAACCCACCAGCTGGGCCATGGCCACGAACAGCAGCAGCAAGGAGAGACCGGTGATCACCTCGGGCATCACCAGCGGCGCCGTCACCATGCCGCCGAACAGCGTCCGGCCACGGAAGTGCGGGATCCGGGTCAGCACGAAGGCTGCCACCGTCCCCAACGCCACCGCCGCGATGGCGGTATAGAAGGCGATCTCCAGCGAACGCAGTACCGAACCTATCAACTGCTTGTTGTCGAGCAGGCCGAAATACCACTTCAGCGACCAGCCACCCCATACCGTCACCAGCTTGGAGGCGTTGAAGGAGTAGATCACCATGATGATCATCGGCAGGTAGATGAACAGCAGCCCCAGCCACAGCATCAGCTTGGCAAAACCAAAGCGCCTCATACTTTCCCCTCCAGCTCTTTAGCCTGGTTGCGGTTGAACAGGATGATCGGAATGATCAGCACCGCCAGCATCACCACCGCCAGGGCGGACGCCACCGGCCAGTCACGGTTGTTGAAGAACTCCTGCCACAGCACCTTGCCGATCATCAGGGTCTCGGGGCCGCCCAACAGCTCCGGAATGACGAACTCGCCCACCACCGGGATGAACACCAGCATGCAGCCAGCGATGATGCCGTTCTTGGAGAGCGGCACCGTGATCTGCCAGAACCGAGTCAGGTTGCGGGCGCCGAGGTCGGAGGCCGCCTCCAACAGGCTCTGATCGTGCTTGACCAGGTTGGCGTAGAGCGGCAGCACCATGAACGGCAGGTAGGAGTAAACGATGCCGATGTAGACCGCCAGGTTGGTGTTGAGGATCTGCAGCGGCTCGTTGATGAGGCCGATGCCCATCAACAGGCTGTTGAGCAGGCCGTTGTTGCTGAGAATGCCCATCCAGGCGTAGACCCGGATCAGGATCGCGGTCCAGGTCGGCATCATGATGAGCAGCAGCAGAACGGTCTGGGTCTCCTTGTTGGCCCGGGCGATGGAGTAGGCCATCGGATAGCCGATCAGCAGACAGAGCACTGTGCTGATGAAGGCCATCTTGAGGGAGCCGAGATAGGCCGCGATGTAGAGCTCATCTTCCTGCAGCAGCAGGTAGTTGCCCATGTGCAGCAAGATGGTGAGCTGATCGTCGGCCCAGCTCACCACGTCGGTGTAGGGCGGGATCGCCACGTCCGCTTCGGCGAAACTGATCTTCACCACTATGATGAAGGGCAGCAGGAAGAACAGGAACAGCCAGAAGAACGGGATGCCGATCACCAGCTGCCGCCCCCCCAGTGCCTTCAGTCGTCTCAATGCCATCATGATTGCAGCACCACGCCGCTGTCATCTTCCCAGTAGAGGAACACCTGGTCATCCCAGGTCGGCCGCTTGCCGTGGCGTTCGGCATTGGCGATGAAAGCCTGAACGATTTTGCCCGAAGGCAACTGGATGTGATAAACCGAATGACCGCCCAGATAGGCGATGTCATAAACTTCGCCCTTGGTCCAGTTGAAGTCCGGATGCTCGATCTCCACCGGCTTTTGCAGGCTCATCAGCAGTTTTTCCGGCCGCAGGGCGTAGGTGACCTTCTTGTTCTCGGCGCGGGAGCTGATGCCGTGGCCCACATAAATGGGCTGCTCCAGATCGGCGCAGGCGATGGTGGCGTGGTCCTGCTCATCCTCCACCAGCAGGCCGTCGAACAGGTTGACGTTGCCGATGAACTCGCACACCAGCCGGCTGGCCGGGGTTTCATAGATGTCCATCGGGCTGCCGATCTGCTCGATGCAGCCCAGGTGCATGATGGCGATCCGTTCGGCCATGGTCATAGCCTCTTCCTGATCGTGGGTCACCATGACGCAGGTTACCCCGACCCGCTCAATGATCTCGACCAGCTCGAGCTGCATCTGGGAGCGCAGCTTCTTGTCCAGCGCCCCCATGGGCTCATCCAGCAGCAGCAGCTTGGGGCGCTTGGCCAGCGAGCGCGCCAGCGCCACCCGCTGGCGCTGGCCGCCGGAGAGCTGATGGGGCTTGCGACGGGCATACTGGGTCATCTGTACCAGCTTGAGCATCTCCTCCACCCGGGCATCGACCTCCGCCTTGGGCAGGCCATCCTGCTTGAGGCCGAAGGCGATGTTCTGCGCCACCGTCATGTGGGGGAACAGGGCGTAGGACTGGAACATCATGTTGATGGGGCGTTCATAGGGCGGCATGTCGGTGATGTCGACTCCGTCGAGGAACAAGCGCCCCTCGGTAGGACGCTCGAACCCCGCCAGCATCCGCAGCAGGGTCGACTTGCCGGAGCCGGACCCGCCCAGCAGGGCGAAGATCTCGCCCTTGTGGATGTTGAGGGACACGTTGTCGACCGCCAGCGTTTCATCGAACTGCTTGCTTACCCTGTCTATCTTGACCAGCACTTCTTTGCGTTGCTGGCTGCCCTCGAGGGCTTTCTTGTAGGCACTGGAGGCTATCGCCATTACCAAACTCCCAAAGGTAATACCGGCCGGGGCCGATCCATAAAACAGTCTGGCGCCCCGGGATGGGCGCCAAGGTTAGGTTCCGGACTTGATCTTGGTCCAACTCCGGGTGATCAGGCGCTGCACCGCGCGGGGATGTGCCTGCTGCACATACAGCCGCTCCAGCACCGCCTGGGGTGGATAGACGGACTCGTCATTGCGCACGTGCTCCTCCATGAACTCCCCCGCCTTGGCGTTGGGGTTCGCGTAGCCCACATGATTGCTGATCTGGGCAATCACCTCGGGCTGCAGCACATAGTTGATGAGGGCGTGCGCCTCTTTCACGTTGGTGGCATCGGCCGGGATCGCCATCATGTCGAACCAGAGGTTGCCCCCCTCCTTCGGTATGCTGTAGGCGATCTTGATCCCCTTGCCGGCTTCGTCGGCACGAGCCGCCGCCTGCAGGATGTCGCCGGAGAAACCGGCCGCCACGCAGATGTCGCCATTGGCGAGATCGCCGATGTACTTGGAGGAGTGGAAATAGGCCACGTAGGGACGCACCTTGAGCAGCTGCTCCTCGGCACGCTTGAGATCCGCCGGATCCTGGCTGTTGGGGTTGAGCCCCAGATAGTTGAGCGCCGCCGGAATCATCTCGTCTGCCGAGTCGAGGAAGGCGACCCCGCAACGGGCCAGTTTCTGCATGTTTTCCGGTTCGAAGATCACGGCCCAGGAGTCAATCTTGTCGACCCCCAGCACGGCCTTGACCTTGTCGATGTTGTAACCGATGCCGTTGGTGCCCCACAGATAGGGCACGGCGTACTGATGACCCGGATCCACCTTGTCGAGCTGCTTGAGCAGCACGGGATCCAGGTTGGCCAGATTGGGCAGCAGGGCGGGATCCAGCTTCTGGAAGGCCCCCGCCTTGATCTGTTTGGCCAGGAAATTGTTGGAGGGCACCACCAGATCGTAACCGGTGCGTCCGGTCAGCAGCTTGCCTTCGAGGGTTTCGTTGGAATCAAACACGTCATAGACGGTCTGGATCCCGGTCGCCCGCTGAAAGTCGCTGAGGGTGGTCTCGCCGATATAGTCGGACCAGTTGTAAAAGTGGACCACAGGGGCTGCCTGAGCCACATTTGCCAACCCCAAAGCCAGGGCCATCGTCACTATCTTGGTTGTGTGCACTTACTCAGTCCTCTTAATGTGTGATTTGCCAGTCGCGCATCCTTACGCGCCGTCCAACCTGTCGGGTGGGTCACCTCCCTCCCGGCCGAACTGCGGACCGAGAGGGGCACTCGTCACTTACTTGCCTGACTTGATCTTGGTCCAGCTACGCGTCATCAGACGCTGCACCTTGGCCGGCAGATCCGGGAAGGTGTAGATCTTGGCCAGCGTCTCGTCGCTCGGGTAGATGCCCGGATCGTTGCGGATCTTCTCGGACACCAGCGGCACGGAAGCCTTGTTGCCGCTCGGGTAGCTGACGGCGTCGGAGATCTTGGCGATCACCTCCGGCTTCATCAGGTAGTTCAGGAACACATGGGCCGCCTCCACGTTCTTGGCATCGGCCGGGATGGCCAGCATGTCGAAAAAGCTGCCTGCCCCCTCTTTCGGGATCACGTAGGTCAGGTTGACGCCGTTCTTGGCCTCTATCGCCCGTGACTTGGACTGCTGCAAGTCACCGGAGTAACCGACCGCCACGCACAGGTTGCCGTTGGCCAGATCCGAAATGTATTTGGAGGAGTGGAAGTAGGCGGTATAGGGACGGATGGAGAGGAACAGCTCCTCCGCCTTCTTCAGCTCGTCCGGCTTCTGGCTGTCCGGCTTGAAGCCCAAGTATTGCAGGGCGGCCGGCAGCATTTCGGTCGGCGAGTCGAGGAAGGAGACACCGCACTCCTTCAACTTGGCCATGTTTTCCGGTTTGAACACCAGATCCCAGGAATCCACCGGCGCCTTGTCACCCAGCACGGCTTTCACCTTCTCCGGGTTGTAGGCATAACCGATGGTGCCCCACAGGTAAGGAATGGAGTACTGGTTACCCGGGTCGCTCGGTTCGAGCGCCTTGAGCAACGAGGTATCCAGGTTTTGCCAGTTGGAGAGCTTGGACTTGTCCAGCTTCTGGAACACGCCCGCCTTGATCTGCTTGGCCAGGAAGGGGTTGGACGGCACGACGATGTCATAGCCCGAACTGCCGGCCAGCAACTTGGCTTCCAGCACCTCGTTGCTGTCGAACACGTCGTAGACCACCTTGATGCCCGTCTCTTTCTGGAAGTCTTCCAGCGTGTTTGGCGCGATATAGTCGCTCCAGTTGTAGACGTGCAACACCTTGTCCTCGGCCATCGCCCCGGTACTCATCATGATCAGTGCCACAGAGGCTGCAATCATTCCCGTTTTGAAAGACATCGTCCTTGTCTCCTAAGCAAATTGTATGCGCAAGCCAACCTGCCCGGCGCCCGCCTATCCCCGCAGCTTTGCCGCCGTCAGATCGAGACTGAGCCTGGCCAGATTGACCAATTCATCCACCTGTTCCTCAGTGATCACCAAGGGGGGCGATATGATCATGGTATCGCCGACCGCCCTCATCACCAAGCCATTGTTAAAGCAGAACTCCCGACAGGTCATACCGGCCTGCAGCCCAGCCGGGAAGCGGCTGTTGGTCTGCTTGTCCTGCACTATTTCCAGCGCGGCCACCAGGCCTTTGCCACGGGTTTCGCCCACCAGCGGATGGTCCGCCAGCTCCGCCCAGCGGCGCTGCAAATAGGGGCCGATGGTATCATGAACTCGCTTAACTATGCTTTCGTTTTGCATAAGCGTAATGTTGGCAATCGCCACGGCGCAGGCCACCGGATGACCGGAGTAGGTGAAGCCGTGGTTGAACTCGCCCCCCTCTTCCACCAGCACCTTGGCGACCCGGTCCCCCACCATCACGGCCCCCATCGGCAGATAGCCGGAGGTGATGCCCTTGGCCAGGCACATGAGATCCGGCTTGATGCCGAAGCCTTCGCTGGCGAACCAGTGACCGGTGCGACCAAAGCCGCAGATCACCTCGTCGGCGATCAGCAGGATGCCGTACTTGTCGCAGATACGCTGGATCTCCGGCCAGTAGCTGTCGGGCGGAATGATGACGCCGCCGGCGCCCTGGATCGGCTCACCGATAAAGGCGGCCACCTGGTCCACCCCCAGCGCCAGAATCTTCTCCTCCAGCTGACGGGCACGGGCCAGCCCGAATTCGTGGGCGCTCATCCCCTGCCCCTCGCCGAAGTGATAGGGCTGGTCGATGTGCACGATACCGGGGATCGGCAGCCCGCCCTGGGCGTGCATCCCCTTCATGCCGCCCAGGCTCGCCCCGGCCACGGTAGAGCCGTGGTAGGCGTTGTGACGGCTGATGATCACCTGCTTGTCCGGCTGCCCCTTGCTGGCCCAGTAGTGGCGCACCATCCGCAGCACGGTATCGTTGCACTCGGAGCCCGAGCCGGTGAAGAAGACGTGGTTGAGGTGCGGCGGCGTGATCTCGGCCAGCAGGGTCGCCAGCTCGGCAGCGGGCGGGTGGCTGGTCTGGAAGAAGAGGTTGTAATAGGGCAGTTGCTGCATCTGGCGGGTGGCGGCGTCCACCAGCTCCTGGCGGCCATAGCCCAGGTTGACGCACCACAGGCCGGCCATGCCGTCCAGAATGCGCTTGCCTTCGGAGTCTTCCAGATAGACGCCCTCGGCCCGGGTGATGATGCGGCTGCCTTTCTTGTTCAGCGCCTGAAAATCGGTAAACGGATGCAGGTGATGGCTGGCTTCCAGTTGCTGCCACTCACGGGTGGTATGCTGCATTGCTTGCTCCTCGGTTCCTTCGATTTAAGCGATGTTTGTTGGTCAGTTGATGAGGTGCAGACAACTCCCCCGGTCACGGTGATTCACCGGGTGTCGTGCAGTGCCTGCACCCCAACTGTCTCGATTCACGCGGGAGGGGCCGGCGGCCCCTCCGGGCAGGGTGATGCGCGACCGGCGCGCATCCGGGTCACACGTTCAGCAGCAGGAACTCCCGTTCCCAGCGGCTGATCACCCCGAAGTAGGTCTCATACTCCTTGCGTTTGACCGCCACGAAGGCCCGGGTAAAGCGCTCGCCCAGCATCTCCTTGATGGGGTCACACTGCTCCAGGTGGCTCAATGCCTCCTCCAGCGAGCGGGGCAGGCTGTAGGGCAGCTCATAGGCGCTCGACTTCATCTCCGGCAGCGGCTCCAGCTTCTCCATCATGCCGAGGTAGCCGCAGGCCAAGGTGGCGGCCAGCGCCAGATACGGATTGGCATCGGCGCCGGCGAAGCGGTTCTCCACCCGGCGGGCACTGGCCTCGGAGAAGGGCACCCGCAGCCCGCAGGTGCGGTTCTCCACCCCCCACTGCACGTTGCGCGGTGCGCTCTCGCCAAAGGTGAGGCGGCGGTAGGAGTTGACGTTGGGGGCCAGCAGCGCGGTCACCGCCGGCGTGTATTTCTGCAGGCCGGCGATGAAGTGCATGAACAACTCGGAGTGGCCGCCGTTCTCGGTGCCGAACAGGTTGCGACCGTTCACATCTTCCAGACTCTGGTGGATGTGCATGGCGGAGCCGGGCTCGTCGCTCATCGGCTTGGCCATGAAGGTGGCGTAAATCCCGTGGCGGTGGGCCGCTTCCCGCATGGTGCGCTTGAACAGGAACACCTGATCCGCCAGATCGACGGCGTCGCCGTGCAGGAAGTTGATCTCCATCTGGGCGGCGCCGGACTCGTGGATCAGGGTGTCCACCTCCAGCTCCTGCGCCTCGCAGTAGTCGTACATGTCTTCAAAGATGGGGTCGAATTCGTTGACCGCGTCGATGCTGAACGATTGGCGGGCCGTCTCGGGGCGGCCGTTGCGCCCTACCGGCGGCACCAGCGGATAGTCGGGGTCTTCGTTGCGCTTGACCAGATAGAATTCCAGCTCGGGGGCCACCACCGGCTTCCAGCCCTGCTTCTCGTAAAATGACAGGACCCGACGCAGCACGGAGCGCGGCGCGATGTCGATCAGCTTGCCATTGATGTCGAAACAGTCGTGGATCACTTGGGCGGTCGGCTCCAGCGCCCAGGGTACGAAACGAATGGTGTTGGGATCGGGATAGAGCTGCATGTCCCGCTCCAGCGGGTCGATCATGCTGTCGTCATCCGGATACTCGCCGGTCACCGTCTGGGTGAAGATGACCTCGGGCAGGCGCATGCCCCCCTCGCGCAGAAACTTGTTGGCTGGAATGATCTTGCCTCGGGCATTGCCGGTGAAATCCGGAAACAGGCACTCCACTTCCGTGATGCGATTGCTCTCCATCCAGCCCTTGATACTGTCCATGTTAAACCCCGACTCTACGGTTGCCATTGGCAAGGGTGTCTAATATATGGAACACCCTTGTTATCAAATTGTAATCAACACCACCATAAAAGCCCGCCATCAGGGGCAATGTCAAGCGGTGGTGTTTAAAAAACTATAAATAACGGCGCATATAATGACCATCGCGGGGACAAATACTAAACACCCTGGCGTGGTAACGACCCACTGCAAGCCCGGTGCCAACAAGCTTGCCGGATCCCCCATGTTCTCAGTCAGACCCTGTCTGAATCGGGTCATTTTTTTGCAAGGGCGCACAATACTTGTCCTCTTTGCTTTGCATGCCTGCATTTTTTTGGTACAAGGCCCGCCCTGATTTGCACTCTCCTGCTTGGATTTGGTGCAAATTCAGGACACAGGGCTTGGTCTGCAGGCAGACAGCCCCCATAAACAGGGATAATTGGGTTAGTAAACTGACTGGTAGTAAATCGTATGTGTGATTTCATGACTGAAGACCAACTGGCCTTTTACAAGGGACAGATCGAGCGCCAGATCCTCGAACTCGAAGATCGTCTCAACTCCCAGGCCAGCCAGGCCATCGCCACCGATACCAACGAGATGGCTGATGAAATTGACCGTGCCAGCATCGAGGAAGCCCGTCGTCTGGAGCTGAACCGCATCGAGCATGACAAGCTGCATCTGCGCAAGCTGCGTGGTGCCCTCAAGCGCATCAGCGAAGGGGATTTCGGTTACTGCGAATCCTGCGGTGACGAGATCTCCCTCAAGCGGCTGCAGGCTCGTCCCGAGTCCCGCTTCTGCGTTGAATGCCAGAGCACCAAGGAGTTCAACGATACCCACGTGTATCGTCGCGTCGCCTGACGCCTCGCTGCCTGCTCACATTCGTGCGGCGAGCGTCGCCAGCGGGGTGGGCATGCAGGTGACAATGAGGACACCAGGCTGCTCACCCTGGCGGATCACGGCTACGCAGCAAGAGAGTGACAAGTTCTGTTAGACTCCGGGCAAGCCCGGAATCTACAGGAGAGCAGAGAGTGAAATGGTTCCTCAAACTGTGCTTGTGTCTGCCGTTGCTGGCACAAGCACAGACCCTCACGGTCAAGGTTCCCAGCCGACCGATCAACGACCTCGACAAAGAGTACCAGCTCAAGCTGCTGGAACTGGCGCTGACCCATGCCGGCCAGCCGTTTCGCATCAAGCAGGTCGAACTCAACCTCAACCAGTACAGCCTGCAGCAACAGCTGAGCAAGGGCCAAACCATTAATGTGTTCTGGATGGGCACCTCCAGCGCCCTCGAATCCTCGCTCATCGCCGTGCCGATCCCGCTGTTTCGCGGTCTGGAAGGGCTGCGGCTCTCCTTCATCCACGCCGATGCCCAGGAGAAGTTCAACCAGATCAACTCGCTGGCCGATCTCAAGAAACTGAAGGCGGCGCAAGGGGTGGGCTGGGCCGACAACAAGATCCTCGAAAACGCCGGCATCCCCACCTATTCGGGGCGCTACAGCAACCTGTTTCGGCTGATCAACGACGGTGACAAGCTGGACTTCTTCCCGCGCAATCTGGTGGAGATCTTCGCCGAGCGCAGCGAGCTGGTGGCGCAATATCCCAACCTGGTCATCGATCAGCACCTGCTGATCCGCTACCCCTTCGCCGAGTTCTTCTTCGTCAGCCCGGAATCCCCCAAGCTGGCCAAGGCGATCCAGACCGGGCTTGAGCGGGCCTATGCCGACGGCAGCTTCATGAAATTCTTCCGGGAGAACCCCAAGATCCGCGAGGCCCTGGCCAGCGCCAATCTCGAGCGGCGGGTCACCATCTCCCTGCCCAATCCCGACATGACACCGTTGCTAAAATCCATTCCGGCCCAATATTGGGAGTATCCCCCGCAGGGATAAGAGTCGGCCACCTCAACCGGGGTGGCACCCACAGCGCGCCAGGGAGGTGCCATGAAGGGAATCGAGGAGTGGTTTGAACTGTACGGCCAGAGCCACCGGCACCCGGTCAATGTGGCGATCCACAAGCTGGCGGTGCCCGGTATCTATCTCTGCTCGTTGGCCCTGTTCTGGTGCCTGCCGGCCGGGCCGCTGCCGCCGTCGCTCAACTGGGCCGCGCTGGTCGCCATCCCGGTGCTGGCCTTCTACCTGCGGCTGTCGTTTGCGCTGTTTGTGGGCATGACGGTGCTGACCGCGCTGGGGCTGGTCATTTGCCACAGCTGGCAAGGCCCATTGCTGTGGCCGGCGCTGGCCGGGTTCGTGCTGCTCTGGATAACCCAGTTCGTCGGTCACAAGATCGAGGGCAAGCGCCCCTCCTTCCTCGCCGACCTGCAGTTTTTGCTGATCGGCCCCGCCTGGGTGCTGGCCAGCCTCTATCGTCGTTTGGGCATTCCCTACTGAGGGAAGCCAACAGGAGAGACCATGAGACATCCTCAGATCCTTGCTCGCGCCCTGCCGCTGTTGCTGGGCGCACTGATTGCCGGCCCGGCGCTGGCCGACAAGGCCGACCCGGTCGGCGAGGTGAGCACCGCCTTCAAGCTGTTTGGCCCCAACCACAAGATCCTGGTGGAGGCGTTCGACGATCCCCGCATCGACGGCGTCGCCTGCTATCTGGCGCGTCCCAAGACCGGCGGCGTCAAGGGCGGACTCGGGCTGGCGGAAGACCCCTCTCACGCCTCCCTCTCGTGCCACCAGATCGGCCCCATCACCCTGCCCGCCAAGCTGAAGGCGGGGGAAGAGGTGTTCGACGTCAGCACCTCGCTGGTGTTCAAGGAGCAGAAAGTGGTGCGCTTTTACGATCAAAAGCGCAACGCGCTGGTCTATCTGACTTACAGCACCAAGCTGGTGGATGGTTCTTACAAGAGCGCGGTCAGCGCCGTGCCCATCATGCCGTGGGGCTGAATGCCCACCATTTATCCCGTGATGACGCCCCATATTTGTTGTAATTTAACTACATCATTATCTGCGGAGAGCACACCATGAGAGTCGCCGTTTTCAGTACCAAGAGCTACGACAAAGAACACTTCAATCAGGCCAACAGCCAGTACGGTTATGAACTGGAGTTCTTCGACGTGCGGCTGGAGGCCAAGACTGCCCGGCTAGCCCACGGCTTCCCCGTGGTGTGCCTGTTCGTCAACGACGATGCCGACCGCGAGGTGCTGACCGAGCTGGCCACCAATGGCACCAGGGTGATCGCCCTGCGCTGCGCCGGCTACAACAACGTGGATCTGGCCGCCGCCAAGGAGCTGGGGCTGAAGGTGGTGCGAGTGCCCGCCTACTCCCCGGAAGCGGTCGCCGAACACGCGGTGGGCCTGATGATGACCCTCAACCGTCGCATCCACAAAGCCTATCAACGCACCCGTGACGCCAACTTCTCGCTGGAGGGGCTGGTCGGCTTCAACATGCACGGCCGCACCGCCGGCATCATCGGTACCGGCAAGATCGGCATCGCCACCCTGCGCATCCTCAAGGGCTTCGGCATGCGCCTGCTGGTGAGCGATCCCTATCCGAACCAGGCGGCCATCGATCTCGGCGCCGAGTACGTGGATCTCGATACCCTGTTCCGCCAGTCCGACGTCATCAGCCTGCACTGCCCGCTGTTCAAGGAGAACTACCACCTACTGAACAAGGAAGCGTTCGCCAAGATGAAGGACGGGGTGATGATCATCAACACCAGCCGGGGCGGCCTGCTCGACTCCAACGCCGCCATCGAGGCGCTCAAGACCGCCCGCATCGGCGCGCTGGGGCTGGACGTCTACGAGGAAGAAGAAGATCTCTTCTTCGCCGACAAGTCCAACGAAGTGATCACCGATGACGTGTTCCGCCGCCTGTCGGCCTGCCACAACGTGCTGTTCACTGGTCACCAGGCCTTCCTGACCCGCGAGGCGCTGCACGCCATCGCCGACACCACCCTCAGCAACATCCGCGCCATCGACAGCCAGGGTCGCTGCGACAACGAGGTGGAGTAAACCACCGCGCAATAAGCGAGGCGCCGGGTTGTGAGACCCGGCGCCTTCGGGTAGGCTACCAGCCCTTTTTTGCTAAGGAGTCTGGCTGCCCATGTTTATCGGATTTGATTACGGTACCTCCAACTGTGCCGTCGCCGTGATGGAACAAGGCAGCCCCAGGCTGCTGAACCTGAGCGGTGCCCACTACCTTCCCTCCACCCTGCACGCGCCCCACCGGGATGCCATTGCCGGCCTGCTGGCCGAAGGGCTGGCCCCCGCCCAGCAGAGCGAGTACCTCAAGCTGCGCGGCCCCGTGGTCACCCGAGCCCAGGCGGTACGCCGCCAGATGCGCGAAGAGGGGCTGATCGACGAGCTCAGCTTTGGCGCCGCGGCGCTGGAGCGCTATCTGGAAGAGCCGGACGACGGCTACTACCTCAAGTCGCCCAAATCCTTCCTCGGCGCCTACGGCCTCAAGGCACCGCAGATCGCCCTGTTCGAAGACATCGTCTGCGCCATGATGCTGCACGTGCGGCGCGAGGCGGAGCAGCAGCTCGGCGCACCGATCCGCCGGGCCGTGGTCGGCCGCCCGGTCAACTTCCAGGGGCTGGCGGGGGAAGAGAGCAACCGTCAGGCCATCGCCATCCTGAGCGAAGCGGCCCGCCTCGCCGGGTTCGAGCAGGTGGAGTTTCTCTATGAGCCGGTGGCGGCCGGCTTCGAATTCGAGGCCCGCCTGACCGAGGATGCGGTGGTGCTGGTGGTGGACATCGGCGGCGGCACCACCGACTGCTCCGTGCTGCGGATGGGCCCGAGTCACCGCGACCGGCTCGATCGCGACGGCGATCTGCTCGGCCACAGCGGCCAGCGCATCGGCGGCAACGACTTTGACATCCGGCTGACGGTGGAGGGCATGATGCCGCTGCTCGGCATGCACGAGACCCTCAAGACCGGCAAGCCGCTGCCCCACCCGCTGTTCTGGGATGCCGCCGCCATCAACGACGTCAGCGCCCAGAGCCGCTTCTACAGCCTGGATACCGCCCGCCAGCTGCAGGATCTGCAACTCGACAGCCAGCCCGGCAGCAAGCTGGGCCGCCTCGCCAGCCTGCGCGCCCACAAGCTGAGCCACCAGCTGGTGTGGCGCGCCGAGCAGGGCAAGATCGCCCTCTCGACGCAGGAGTCCAATCACCAATCGCTGAGCGAGCTGGAAAAAGGGCTGGAGGCGGAGCTGACCCGCGAACAGCTGGCCAATGCCTCTGCCCTGCTGCTGGAGAAAATTGGCGAGCTGATGGATGAAGCCATCGCCGCCGCCGGCGTGCAGCCGGATCGGGTCTTCATCACCGGCGGCAGCGCCCGCTCCCCGCTGATCCAGGCCTTCATCCGCCAGAAGTTGCCCCAGGTGCCGCTGGAAGGGGGCGATGACTTCGGCTCGGTCGCCTCCGGTCTGGCCCGTTACGCCGAGCGGCTGTTTGGCAGCGGTCAACCCACCCCAATCTGACCCAACTGCAGCCAAGCATGGGGGGCTGTGTTGCCATTTAACGACACAGGCCCCGCCCACAGGGCGACAGAAGCAGTCGGGGGCACTCCCCCTCGCCCTGCCTGAGGGCGCGCACAGAGGGTATGCTTGTCACTCCCACTACCGGAGCCCTTTCATGCCCAGATTCTTGCTACTGCTGCTCGCCCTGCTTCTGCTCAGCGCCTGCAGCAGTACTCCCCGCTTCGCCTCGCAAGACCTGCAGCACCACCACTGGGTGCTCGACAAGCTGGATGGCCAGCCCGTTGCCGCGCCGCAAGACAATCCGCCCGATTTCGAGATAGGTGAGCACTTCACCGTCAACGGCATCGCCGGTTGCAACCGCTACTTCGGTCAGGGCCACCTCGAGGGGAACAAGTTCTGGGTGACCAGTCTGGGCAGCACCGAGATGGCCTGTCTGGCCCCGCTCGATGCGGTGGAGCAGGCGGTGCTGACCACCCTCACCGAAGGTGCCACCCTGGATGGCACTACCCAGACCCTGATCCTGCAGGGCAAACGGCATCGTTTGGAATACACCCTGCGCGACTGGGTGCTCTAGGGCTCACAAACCGGCATCACAAACAGGAACATGTGCCCCGCCTGTGGCACAATATGAGGCAGTGCTCGCAATGGAGGCTGCCTCAGCCATGTCGATGGACCGTCTGTTTGACAAGATCAAACAACTCCCCACTATCCCGCAACTGCTGCATGAGTTGATGCAGAGCTTCAGCGATGAAAATGCCCGCATCGACGAGATTGCGGCCAAGATCGCCATGGACCAGGTGATCAGCGTCAAGGTGCTGCGAATGGCCAACTCGGCCGCCCTGCGCCGCGGCAACGAAGTCACCTCCATCGAACAGGCGGTGATCCGCCTCGGTTTCAACCGGCTGCGCTCTGTGGTGGTCGCCTCCGGCATCATCGGCAGCTTCAAGGCGCCTCCCAGCTTCGACAAGAACAAGTTCTGGACCGAGACCTTCCAGGTCGCCACCATCGCCAAGACCCTGGCCCAGGAGGCCAAGGTGCTCGACCCCGAGACCGCCTTTACCTGCGCCCTCATCCACAACATAGGCGAACTGCTGATCCAGAGCACCTTGCCGGAGGAGGCGGAGCTCATCAGTCTGGCGATCCAGAAGGGGAGCAGCCGGGTCGAGGCCCAGCGCGAGATGCTGGGTTACGACTACGCCCAGCTCGGCGCCGAGCTGGCACGGCGCTGGAACCTCTCCGAGGCCTTCGTCGATGCCATCTCCCAGCAGCTGGATCCCCTCTCCCACAACCCGGTCAGCAAGGAGGCGGTGCTGATCCGCCTGGCGGTCTTCATCTCCTTCGCCTGGAACGCGGGAGTACCGGCCCAGGCCATCATCGCCCGTTTCCCCAAGCCACTGGCCGACCAGCTGGGGCTGGATCCCAAGTCGCTCGCCGGCCAGCTCGAAACCTTGCATGAACAGGGCAATGCCCTCGCCGATCTTCTGACTCAATAAGCATCATGACCCATCCATTTCTGTTTCATCCCCAGGTGGCGCCCTGGTTCAAAGAGAGCGCCGATGCCCTGCAACTGACCCTGTTCAGCGAGCTGGATGCCCCGATCCGCGAGGTGTGGCTGCGCCACGAGCCGGACAACGAGGAGTACCTGATCCCGATGACGGCGGTCTCCACCCGTGACCGGCTGCAGGTATGGCAGGCGACCCTGCCGCTCATCAAAGGGCAGGACATCCACCTCTACTGCTTCAAGTGCCTCACCGATGAGGAGCAGTGGTGGCTGCACGGGGCCGGCGTCAGCGCCGCCATGCCGCCGCGCGAGCAGCATTTTCGCTTCAACAGCCTGCACCAGCCACCGGCCTGGGTGCAGGACCAGGTGTTCTACCAGATCTTCCCCGATCGCTTCTGCAACGGCGATCCGTCGCTCAGCGTCAAGCATCACGAGTACGAATACCGCGGCAAGGCGGTGATCAGCAAGGCGTGGGGCGAGCCGGTCAGCCGCCACGAAGAGGGCCATGGCGCCTGCGAATTCTACGGTGGCGACCTGGCGGGCATCGATGCCAAGCTGCACTATCTGCAATCTCTCGGGGTGACGGCGCTCTATCTCAACCCCATCTTCGATTCGCCGAGCAACCACAAGTACGACACCCAGGATTACTTCAAGGTGGATGCGCACCTCGGCACCAACGCCCAGTTTGCCGAGCTGACCCGCAACCTGCACCAGCGCGGCATGAAGATCATCCTGGATGCGGTGGTCAACCACACCTCGACCGAGCACCCCTGGTTCTGCCCGCCGCTGGGCGCCCAGAGCAACCCGGACTCACCGTGGCGCAGCTTCTACACCTTTGACAACGAAGGGGATTATGTCAGCTGGAAGGGCATCCGCAGCCTGCCCAAGCTCGACTTCTCCAGCGAACAGGTGCAGGACGCCGTCTACCGCGCCGACGACGCCATCCTGCGTTACTGGATGCGTGCCCCCTACCAGATCGACGGCTGGCGCTTCGACGTCATCCACATGCTGGGAGAGCGCGGCACTGCCGAGGGCAACCGCGGCCACGTGCGCGCCATTCGCGGTGCCGTGAAGCAGGAGAACCCGGACGCCTATGTTCTCGGCGAGCACTTCTTCGAGGCCAGCCAGTGGCTGCAGGGGGATCAGGAGGACGGCGCCATGAACTACTACGGCTTCGCCCACCCTATTCGCGCCTTCCTGGCGGGCCAGGACATCGCCTACCACCCCATCAAGATCAGCGCCGAAGAGCTGGATCGCTGGCTCAAGCTGGCGCGGGCCCACATTCCGTTCAAGAACCAGCTGGCCCAGTTCAACCTGCTGGACAGCCACGATACTGCCCGCTTCCTCCACCTGCTGGGGGAGGACAAACAACGGATGCGGCTCGCGGCCACCCTGTTGCTCACCTATATCGGCGTGCCGTCCATCTACTACGGCGATGAAGTGGGGCTCTCTGGCGGCAATGACCCGGACTGCCGCCGTTGCTTCCCGTGGGAGACCACCGCCTGGGATCACGTGCTGCACGACCACTACCGCCGGTTGATCCAGATCCGCCGGCAGCGTCCGGCCCTGCGTCGCGGCGACATCCAGACCCTCTATGCCGGCCCGCACAGCTATGTGTTTGCCCGCACCCTGCAAAGCGATCAGGTGGTGGTGGCCTGCAACCGTCACCCCAGCGAGCCGCGCACCATCAGCCTGCCCCTGTGGCAGACCGCGAGCCCCGCCAGCCGCTTCACCGATGCCTTCAACGGCGACAAATTCGAAGTGGTGCAGGGCGAGGTACAGCTCACCATCCCCGCCAACTCGGCCAGAGTGCTGCTCTCCAGCTAGGCGTCAAAAAAGCGGAACCCCGGTGTTCCGCTTTTTGTTAAAGCCCCCGAGATCGCATAAAGTTGTTTGAGCTGGGTTGGATTTCTCTATGAATCATCTAGTTAGTTCACTCAGAGTGGAATAAAACTGGCATCATACAGGACCGCATCAGCCCCTTTTCGGCTAAACTGGCCCAAGGCACATAAATTGCTTGTCACTTGGCATCACTAGCGAGAATCCGTCATGTTCGACAATAAAACCCTATTGATTACCGGCGGCACTGGCTCGTTTGGCAAGATGCTGGTCAAGACAGTGCTGGAACGCTACAAGCCGAAACGGCTGATCATCTACTCCCGCGACGAGCTGAAACAGTTCGAGATGCAGCAGGTCTTCAACGCCCCCTGCATGCGATATTTCATCGGCGACGTGCGGGACGCCAACCGGCTCACCATGGCAATGCGCGGGGTTGACTATGTGGTGCACGCGGCGGCCCTCAAACAGGTGCCGGCCGCCGAATACAACCCCATGGAGTGCATCAAGACCAATATCCACGGGGCCGAGAACGTCATCCAGGCCGCCCTGCTCAATCAGGTCAAGAAGGTGATCGCCCTCTCCACCGACAAGGCTGCCAACCCCATCAACCTGTATGGCGCCACCAAGCTGGCCTCCGACAAACTGTTCGTCGCCGCCAACAACATCGCCGGCCAGGATCCAACCCGTTTTGCGGTGGTGCGCTACGGCAACGTGGTGGGCTCGCGCGGTTCTGTGGTGCCCTTCTTCCAGAAACGAATCGATCAGGGCGCCACCACCCTGCCTATCACTCACGCCGAGATGACCCGCTTCTGGATCACTCTGCAGCAGGGGGTGGACTTCGTGATGAACAACTTCCCGCGTATGAAGGGGGGTGAGATTTTCGTGCCCAAGCTGCCCTCGGTGCGGATTACCGACCTGGCTACCGCCATGGCCCCTCAGCTGGACCAGGAGATCATCGGCATCCGCCCGGGTGAGAAACTGCATGAAGTGATGTGCCCGTGTGACGACTCCTACCACACCTTCGAGTTCGACGACTTCTTCATCATCGGACCGACCATCAACTTCAACAATCGCAACAATGACTTCTCCGTCACCGCCTCAGGTGAAAAGGGAACCATGGTGGTCCAGGGATTCGAGTACAACTCCCGTGACAACGATGATTTCCTGACGGTTGAACAGCTGAAAGCATTGAACAGCAAGGTGGTAATGGAATGATCCCGTACGGCAGACAGTCGATCAGCGAAGCGGATATCGAAGCCGTGGTCGAAGTATTGAAGTCCGATTTTCTGACCCAGGGGCCAGTGGTGCCGCGCTTCGAGCAGGCAGTGGCGGATTACTGTGGTGCCCGCTTCGGGGTGGCGGTCAACTCAGGTACAGCCGCTCTGCATATTGCCTGTCTGGCACTGGGTGTCGGCCCGGGTGACTGGGTCTGGACCTCCCCCATCAGCTTTGTCGCCTCTGCCAACTGCGCACTCTATTGCGGAGCCCAGGTCGACTTCGTCGACATCGAGCCCGATACCGGCAACATGTGCGCCATGGAGCTGGAGCGCAAGCTGGTAGCCGCCAAGGCTCAAGGATGCCTGCCCAAGGTGGTCATCCCGGTACACTTCGCGGGCCTGCCCTGCGACATGCAAGAGATCCACCGCCTGGGGCAAGAGTACGGTTTTCGGATCATCGAAGATGCCTGTCATGCCCTCGGCGCCCGCTATCACGATGAACCCACCGGCAACTGCCGCTACAGTGACATCACCGTCTTCAGCTTCCACCCGGTGAAGATCATCACCACCGGCGAGGGCGGCATGGCGATGACCAATGACCCTGCGCTTGCCAAAACCATGAGCATGTTGCGCAGCCACGGCATCACCCGGGATCCGGCCGACTTCATCAATGAGCCCGATGGCCCCTGGTACTATGAGCAGCAGATGCTGGGCTTCAACTACCGCATGACAGATATTCAGGCTGCACTGGGATTGAGCCAGATGGCTCGGCTCGAGGAGTTCTTGGTTAAACGACGGAAAATCGCTGCGCGTTATCAGGCTGAATTACCACGTCCCGGTCTGAAAATATTAGCCCATCGCAATGGACGGATTTCTGCTTGGCATCTGTTTGTTATCAAAGTACCTGCGGAACACCGCAAGACACTTTTTGTACAGTTGAAAGAAGCTGGTATCGTTGCCAACGTACACTACATGCCAATCTCAGCCCAACCAGCCCATCGGCGAAAGTCGCCAGCAGATACAGACTCAGCCCATCAATTTTATCAAGCTATAACGAGTATTCCTCTCTACCCAATGCTATCTGGCGATCAACAAAACAAGGTTATAGAGGTCCTCAGGAGGGCTTAATCAAGCACGAATTAGAACAGCTGGTTTAATTAGGCGCTATTGGTTAATTGTGAGACTGCAGTTGCCTCATGAGCCAATCGCATACAGTACATTCGACCAAGAACAAACAAGATTTGTCAGGAGCTTACCTAAGTATCAGTTCGCCAATTATGACTCCAGCCAAGATCAGCAACCCGTTGTTCGTACAAGGTTATATCCGAAGGATTATCCACTTCAACCCAACCACCGGATATAGCAATGGACGCAATGGGAACACCATGAGACAACAATAGGCGCAGAAGGCTAGTCATATCCAGCTTGTTGATTTGTTCGGCGCTGAGTCCTGCTAACACCGCAGACACTCGTTGCCAACCCTCGGGGGTGAACTTCAACAACCCCATATATTGCCCTTCGATCTCCTCTCGAGTCTGAACCTGTTCACCGATGGTGAGCAATTGCCCCCCCTGCTGTCGGAAGCTTTCAGCATCTGATAAGGGATCCTCAAACCGTGCCGACCAGAGTGACCACCACTCCTTGTCATAGCTAATGGCTAATGGCGCATCAGATGATATCAAGGTTCTGATGATCCCAGGACGATAGACAATATCCCCATAGCAAACAAGAGTTGGCGCCGCCGACAGTACAGCATCCGCGCACATTAGGCTGCGGACCATGTTAGAACTAGCCCAGTTGGTATTCATGATTCGGCTGTCACCGTATCCTTGGAGGGCTTCACTGCAATATCCGCAAACAACGTGAACACTATCGACACCCGCTGCGGCTAGCGATGCCAACTGCCATTCAATCAACGATTTACCAGCCAACTTCGCCAACGGTTTGGGTTGGTTCTCGGTCATGGAACCAAGCCGGGAACCTCGCCCGGCAGCTAAAATTATGGCTTGCATATCACCTCACTCAAAAAGCCATCGACATAGTTTCCGATCAAATTCATGGCAAAATGCCTCACGCTCAGGGTGCCACATGACACCAGCCAGCTTCATGTGCTGATGGGTAAAAGCTTCGCAATAACCATCAGCATCGACGACCAGCGTCTGCAAACTGGCAGGTAGCGGTAAGGGTATCCGGTTGGCGTGATAGGAGTTGACCTCACAACACAATGTTTCGCTCATACCACCCCATGGCAATGCCCGTTGCTTTGAGACTGAATGCCGAGTTGCCACATGATGGTCACCACCCGCAATAACCAGCTCACCACCAAAGAAACGTTGAATCAACTGCATTCCCCGGCAGATGCCCAGCACCGACCACTGGTGGTTCACGGCATGTTCCAGCAGAGCAAACTCACTCTCATCCCGTAGGGGATCCGAACCAAAATCCTCACCGCCAGTTAAGATGAGCCCCTCGACCCTCTGAGCCTGGGCGTAAGCCACGCTCTGTGAACCAAGATTGGGTAACAATACCCACTCCCACCCCCAATCTAATTGCAGCAAAAAACGATACCAATCCCGAGCGAGCCCATCACGAGCCTCTTGATAACCCACCGCCTGACATGCCCGTAACGTGATGCCTATCCTCTTCATATGTATCACACCAAATTAATTGTCTTATCCTGACAGTTCAGGACGATACCCCGACAACGCAACAGGCGGCTGAATAGCTGCTCACCACAACCAATAGCCGCCGGGATACCAAATTCAGCACAACGAATGGCCATGTGGGAATTGGCTCCGCCATATTGCGTAACCAGACCAGCGATATCCCGCGTAAAGACCCAGTCATAGCCAGGGTCTGCATTCTCGATGCAGACAATCCGTCCCTGCAATGCCGTGGTGACCGGTGTGTCTTGCTGTAGCAATATTCCCTCGGCTTCCACTCGCTTTTGCGTAATAAAATTAGGCAAGCTGCGATGTATTGGTACAACGAACACATCATCCGCCCCCGAAATCAAATGGCCCAGTTTCAAAGAAATGGCCTGCTGATACTCATGTCGAGCTTTGTCTACCCAATTCAACACAACCCGATCGATATCATCCAGCAGTGGAGAAGCCAGAGTATCCAACAGTTGGAATATATCCAGGTAGGAAAGATCCTCCCGCGCCAGACCAACCTCTCCTCCCCAACGGTTGAGCAAAGCCAGTGCATCCGATAAGTCTCGAGTGAACACCAGCTTGGCGTACTCTCTCCCTTGGACGGCCTGGCCAGCATAGGCCAGCAAACCTGCGGCAGTAACAGGCCAGCTTCGTTCATCCAGCAATCGCTGCAACGCCTGTTCCTCGTCGGGCTGTAGCTCAAAACCTCTCGTCGCATGAACCGACTCCAGCTCATTCGACCCAGATGCGGTCGCAAACAGGTCGTGACGCTCATCATAGCGCAGCGACGTAATGTCATAAGTCCCTGGACGCAGATGACCAAATCGGGCAAGAAAATGATCCGCGGGTTGTGTCCCCGCAAAAACAGCCGCGTAATCCGTGGTGAGATCGGTTGTCACCGTATGTAAGGACCGTTTCCAAAGCTGCAATCGTTCCGTAGAAATTGCTCCGCGACGGCATGCAGAACGCAACAACGCTTCGGCAATGAAGGCATGACGGGCGAGGATCGCAAAGTTAACGGTACCGAACTCACGGCACGCCATCAAAAGACGTTTGACGGATGCCAGATCTGCTCGCCAGTTGTTAATCGGCCCCCTTCGCTCTTGATCGACTGCACATGCGTGGATACCCAACATTGCGGACGCTAGCGAGCCCTCTCCCTCGCCGACGATGGCGCGGCACGTTAATGTACCCAGCTCCTGTCGATAGGTTTGAAACGCATCGGAAGTCAGACACCCGGCATAACGAACTTCAAAATCGGCTTCGAAGGTAAAATCCAGACAAGTTTGCACAACCTCAAACTCAACCTTGTCATGCCATTCCGGGTGCTCGCGTAAACGTTCCAGCCAGACTGTGACCAAACGATCGCCCGTTGCATCATCAAGACCTGCTGGCAAAAAAGAGTTGAAGCTGCTGCGTACATCGATATAGGGATGATGCCCCAGCATCACCATCAGCACTTGATGGCGGGGATGGTAATACCCCATCCTGGATCGAGCCTCCCGCCATGCCGAGTCGGTTACCAGCAGACGATAGAGAGATGAAGCCAGTGGGCGTGGCATAGTCCCGATGATCTCGGCAGGATTCCAATCCGGCATCACCCCCAGTAGTGAGTTACCACCAAATAGATCACGCTGAGGAGGAAGGGTTTGCTCAAGGTAATGCCGAATATGGGCCAGTTGTCGAGCAACTCGCCGCTCAGTGACCGGATGCCAAGTATTACAAAGAGTGATGCGACGAACTTGTAGAATGTAAACGCACTCTTGGCGATCGATAGCAAATTCGATGTCCAAAGGAACCCGTCCACAAAGTGCCTCCAGCTCTCGGCATGCCGCCAACAGTGCCTGAATACGTGTTGAACGCACGAGACGATGATCAGTATCACGGTATATCAGTACTGTTTTCTGGATTCCAACCCCACCCGTAATTGTATCTGTCAAACCACTTTCATCATCATAATTAATCACATAGTAGGGGGCGCCATGCTCCAGATCGTGAGTCATCACGACCCCGCTCATCTGAATATCTCTGAGCATGGGTTGCACTAGTATCTGATTCTCTCCATGTTGATGCTGCCCGAATGAGGTAATCACATGCTCGATCGCCCTATCCAGATCCAATTGACTATCTGCAGGCACGTTCAAACAGCTGGTAAAAGCTCCAGCCATGGAATCACATTGGCTGTCTTCATTTTGAGCACTGCTCCGGATGATTACGCAGCCACCATGATCCATACCGGCGATGGCCGCAAGAATTACAGCTTTTTGGTATAGCCACTGAGTGACAGTAAAGTAATAAAGAGGGAGAATTTGCGAACGGCTAACCCTCGTTTGTAAGCGGGCCAGAGTTTCAGATTTAGTTCCAAAATTAAAATCGGGAGCATGGAGACTCATGAGGGCCTCACCTGCTTATCGATGGCGAGCAGGGCCATATGTTTGAGTAGAGGATGAATGATGAAATAAGGCGGAGAGTCCATTTGCTGAGACATCCGATCCCACGGCAACCCTGACCGCCACTGAGCCAGCACAGTCACCAACAGATCGGCACGAATCATATTGTCATAAAGGTAATCGACATCCGTTCCAGCAGGCGGCAATGGATAGTGCTTCCGCGCCAAAATCGGACCGGTATCGATACGTTCATCAAGCAGCAAGGCACTGGCTGCACAACCGCCCTGCTCAATGATCTGGTAATACAGGGTTGTGCTACCCCGATACTCCGGAAGCCAGCCAGAGTGAACGTGCAACACCGAATAACAACGTAGTAATTCCGCCGGAACCAATTGCCCCGCGTAGCCTGAGTAGACCACCAATTCAGGACTCAGAGAGTCCAGCATCACAAGCAATGCTGGATCCGAGAGGGAGTGTGCCGAACACACCTGATAGGGCCAACCCAGCTCATCGAGACAATCTGCAAGCTCCCAACATGGATCTGGAGTGAATAGATCGTCGACCATTACACCCTGTACCTGCCGAGTAGACTGGACCTTCCCCCCTCCATCGCCATATACCAAAATAGCATCTGGAACTATGTTCAAGTTTGCTAACGCCTGTACATAGACGGAGGAACGAACCGTACGGCCACAAAGCAGTACTAGACGTTGTGCACTCATAGACCCATCTCCGAACTCAACTCACTCAATAGTTGCTGTTCCATATTCAAGAGCCAAGCCAAATAAGCCCCCTGTTCTGCATCAAGATGCTGAATTTGTGAAATGAGAGTGTCATTCAACTTGAGAAATCCACTCAGAAAATAACCGACAGATTGACGCTGCCAGGCACGAGAGAGACTCTCAGACAGCCACAAATAAGGTTCTATAGCGAAATAGCTGCTTCCAGCCAGTGGTGGATGCGGGGGCTGGGCCTGATAGCCAACATACAGATGTTTACTAACTTCAAATTTTTTCAATAACCGGAGTAACCAGTAATCAACAACCTCCTGATCATCGGTTTCCGCAACAGCCTCCCGTAAGGCTCGACACATCACCTGCAGCAACGACAGAGTGTCATCAGCACTTGCCAAAATGCATGAGGTCACCGGAGGCAACGCAGGGGCAGGCAAACGCTGACAGGCCAACCTTCGCGATAGTCGCCACGCGTGCATAAATTCATCCCCCATGAATGGGGTATAGTGATAACGCTGGGGTGTTTGTAGTAAATCACCTTCTGAGTAGGGATAACGCATTAGAGACCTCGCCCACAGACCTGCCGAATACGGCTAATATATTCAGGCAACAATGATGCATCAAAACTATTGTGTATCACTAGATCGGGAGCAACAGGATGACAATATTCAATATCAACCCCAACGACATTGTGCAGCCGACCACAAAGAGCAGCTTGATATAGCCCCTTGTCATCACGCTGCATCAACGCAGACAGAGGAACATCCACAAAAATCTCTCGGTAATCAGAGAAAAGATGCCGATTATTGTTCCTTATGTCAGGAAACATCGCTAGATTACAGCAGACTACATCGATCCCCTGACCATCCAGCCAACGACAAAGTGATTGAATGCGTTCTGCATTAATTCGTCGCCCAGCGATAGAATAAGCGTCGGCAATCTGATCGTGACAGAACAGAGCCCGTATTTCATCACCATCAACAAATACTAAGTTTTTCTGATCGATCTTCAGATTTTCATATAAAGCATGGCCAATGGTTGTTTTACCTGCACCAGACAATCCGACAATCCAAATAACCATAACAGCCCTCAATCAACTATAAACAACTATAAATGCAAACAAAAAGCTTATAGTAAGCTACTCAAGCGTACCCAGCGCCAATATTCTTCATTCTTATTATGAATCAAGGTTGAATACAAATCGTGATTGTTAGCGCTGAATGATGCCATCCATTTATTCTGCCGATGAATAAATTGCGAGGCCAAATCATCACAAGCGACAATACCTTCCATGTAAAATAGTCCTCTATCAAGATCAGCCTTTGAATTACCTCGAACCCATATATCTTTTCCACTTTGCAGTATTTGTTGATAAACCTCAGTAAATTCATCTTTACTTAAATAACGAACAAACTTCCCTGTCCCAATATAACTTTCTTTTGCAGTGCCAAGACTAAATGAATAGTCAAAAACAGTAATTTTCGAGTTTTTTATATAATCAAATAGCTCGGAGCCACTCCGAATTGCATAAAGTAAAGTGACGCCTTTGGCAAAAAAAACATCATAACCAATGGGTATTCCAGAGGAAGCATCAGTTGTAATTACTTGGTATTTTTCGTGCATCAACTTCGCCATTAAATTAAAAAATGGTGAAATATCATAACCAAACCAATTAATACTAGACAAATCGACCTGTATAGATGGCAATTCCAGAGTTAGTTGTAATTGCTGAATAAACTCCATCCCATCGATGCACCCAAATAAAGTCTGGCCAAGCTCAAAGAAAGAGGATCCAATCAACTCCAGCGCCATCAATTTATTTAGATTAAAAACAAAATCGTCAGCATGATGAATTTCATCGGCATATATATTGGCAATATCATTGAATTCATTGCTACATAAAAGTCGGATCATCCGATGATACGAAAATAAATCATTCGAGTAGCGAGCATGCATTAGCCAATCATATGCTTTAGCATTAGTTCGGAAATCATATACTGTCTTTTTCCCAAGTTCTGGATCAATCGAGCCAAACTCAAGATAACTAAATGCAATGCTTTTTGACTTTAAAGAATCAGTATTCATGATAATCCTTCATAACTAAAATCAACTATTGTCAGACTGTCAGACCAAAAATCCAAGACACAATAATATCTGAAGCATTAGTGTATACAAAAAATCTTTCATCACAAAACATCCATAAATGACAATGCAAATATATCACCAGAAAAAGTGAATATGTCATTTTTAAACTTATATTTATCAACCAAGTCACAATAAATTTCCGGCAAATATGCCTGAGAGCAAATTAGCACATCTGCCGAAGCATTATTTAAATCATGAGGCGCTCCGACTTTCTTCCCTAAAAAAAATGAGCCTTGCTTTTGGGGGTCAGAATCGACAATACCAACTATAATTACCCGTTTTTCTTCTAAATTCCACTCAATAAAGTCTACAGCAAACTGCCCGGCACCGAATAGAATCACATTACGGATTGAATATATAGGTTTTAATGTTGCGAGATTAACTACTTTTAAATCTCTTGACATATTTGATGTAGTAACAATAAGATTTTTGTCATAGGTATTTTTTAGCCATGATTCACTATCATTGAGTGAATCATGATTATCTATCATTTCATTTTGAATAAACTCTAAAATACCCCGACCTTTGCTCAACCACCAATCGATAGCTTTATCTGAAAGCTCAAGACTCAAACATTCATCTATAACAAACTGATAAAAAAACTTTAGCGCATGCCTATAATAATAAAACTTTAGCTGAGTGACTCGAGAATATGAATCAGCGGCGAACAAAAGTGCCTGTTTATAATTCATTCCACAAGACGATAGAGCTATAAAAAATATATTCGCTGGCCTACACGATAAAACATGCAAACCAATGAATACCCTCAGGTCAATTTTTTCTGAAAACGTTATGTTATAATAATTCCAGTCAGGATGTGGTTTTCCAGTGAGTATATAATCAATATTTTCAACAAAATAACCTACTGAGTTTCCAGCGTTATGTACTCCAACTGATTGACATACTCCAGCTCTTTTTTCTACAGACTGAACTTCATTAGTTGATATCAATTTATTAATGGTGGCAATTAAATTATTTTCATGACATACGTAGTGTCGCTCTCTATCATTTATGTCACTACACTCAGATTCAGGCAAATGCAAAAGCGTAGGTCTTCCAGTTGCTAACTCGAATAAATGGATTGAATATTCCCTATGAGTTAGCATTAGGATACCTCTAGAGTAGTCACTAATATAATTATCTGAATCACTATATAAGAAATTATCAAATCCAGAACCTAATTCAATACATCTGAGAATAACCTCATGCCCACGATCTAGATGATAAGGTCTGAATATGATTTTATAATTAGAAAAGCTGTTAAGTAATTTTTTTAATGTTGGGAAAATAGAGTCAACCACCCACGATTTTTCTATCGCTAGGTATGAAAGGTGATAAATTATTGCATCTTGTTTTTTGCAGTATGTAACCGCATTGAAAAAAGCATCCAGCTTTGGAAGACCAAAAGGGATTTCACACACAAACGGATGCTTGTGAAATCGCATGCATTCTGGAAACTTGTTCATATAAGAGTTGCTCGATGACTCTACATGATGTCGTATTCCAAGAATATAATCAAAGCAGAAACCGCCACCATATACGTCAATGGTTTTCTTTATATCAATGTCGATCCCATGTTGGCACCCAACTTTTACAACTGAACTGGGAAATCGAGAGAAGAGATCATAATTTGATTCACCAAGAATGATAATATCTAACAGTGATAGCCTTTCAAACTCGGTGTCTTTATATATAACAAGAGTAATCTCGCAACACTCTTTCATATACCAAACATAGTTTTCTTTAAAATCCAACTCATGAACGATAGCAACACAATCAATAGTATTGTAAGTATTCAGCTCGCGCAAAAATTGTATCGATTGATTCGCAATAGCATTGAAGAATAAATTGAAACCAACAATGTATTTACTCCCATTAAAATGATTCCAAATATCAATCTGTTCTGTCACCGAGCGAACTACTGGCTGTCCAATCATATAGTTACCGCATAAAGTTTAAACATATAGATTGCTATTCTCCTGCTATATTACACAGCGTTCTTAACATAAGAACAAGAACATTTAGCCAAATCATCTGACAATTAAAATCATTTAAAATGCAACTGACCATCAAACGTTACAAAATGAACATTCGAGTCAAAATTTGACATTATCTCATCTAGATAATTATAATTGGATATGATAACCAATTCTGGTGATAATAAAACCGCATCAGCTGGAGATATTATCCTTTGCCCAGTTCCTGGAATATACCTACCCTGTTTATTTATATTAACATCGACACCGAATTTTACTATATTCTTATTCAAACATAAATGATTCATCAAGGTCACCGCTCTGCCAGATACCCCCCAGATCAATATGCTTTTATATTCATTTATTATTTTTAATATTTCCGAGCAATCAAACACCCCAGTATTTAGTTTGCTGCAGATAACTCCAGAATATTGACCATTGAAAAGGTGGAATACACTATCCACTTTCAAATTAAAGTTTTTTAACAAACCAGTAATAGACAAAAGAGAGTAATAACTATGACACTCGTGATAAAGCATGCTAAAATCGCCAGCATCCATTATATATTCGAGCGCTGGGTATTCAATATAAATAACACCATCATCAGCAATTGAGTCCCTTATGGAGTCGATCAGATTCGGACTATTTATAAATGAGTCGAAACAATGTCTTAAAATAACAAGATTGTATTTCGTCTCAGTTTTGGAAAAGTATTCCTTGTGGATTATATTAGACAACCCGTACTGTCCATCATAAGCAGGATCAAAACCACAAACTTTTGTAACCTTTACCTTATCTATTAATAACTTTAAAAAATATCCACTCCCACATCCTATCTCTAGAACGCTAGATGATTCACCCAGAGAACATTCAGAAATCAACTTATCAGCCAGCCCAGATAAATACTCTCTATAATACGGAGAAGACATCTGGTCGTTATTGTATCGAGCATCATAAGCAATATCATCCGCACAAAATGATGGATTAAATAAATAACAACAAGAATTACAGTAGTAAAAATCCACCGCAATTCTATTGCATGTTATTGCTTCCCTTTCTGAATCATATAAAACATTTTGAAGAATAGGAGAGTTATCCAAATGAAAATACAATTCAACATTAGAGCTGCAATGCGGGCATATATATTCCATAAAACACCTACGATTGAATATTTCGGCGATTAGACTTCATGTTTAGAGTCATACCATTTATTAGAAATGTCATCGTATAATTATGGTAGCCAGAGACATTTGTAACCCCACATTATTTTATTCGTTTCAAGTACCCATCGGGCGCAACCGTTATCATTAGTTTATTTTCGATGAACTCGTCCACTACAAATCTAGTATCTTTAGCTAAAAATGAGTGAACAGCTGTTTTAGGATTATTCCCAGGCCCCCAAGGACGATCACTGGATAATGATTCTGGTAGGTCTTCGACTATAGTATCAAACACAACACAATAGCTACCTACGCTGACAAGGCCTGCATATGCCTCTAATTCAGCTAACACATGATCATGTGTATGGTTACTATCTAAACAGAGTAGGACTTTTTCATATCCAGCCGCTATTTCATAAACCTTTTTAATGACTTCAGCGTCGACACTAGAACCTTGTAGCATTTGTATTCTTGATGATAGAGGATGACTCTCTATCTGTACTCTATTATGCTCGCGTATATCAATATCAATACCAATTACTTTCCTTTTACTATGGCGAGGATCAATCGTAGAGCCAGACTCTATTGCTTCAAACAAGTCCAACTGGGCAAGCATGGCTGCGCTAAAGATAATAGACCCGCCATGAGCAATACCAGTTTCAATTATTAAATCTGGTTTAACATCAAAAATTATTTCTTGCATGGCGACTATATCTTGTGGATATTGAATAATTGGTCGACCAGCCCAACGAAAATGATATGAATATTTTTTTTCACAAGATAAAGACATCCATCGTGATGTTAGCTCACAAAGAGATTTAGATTCTGCCATTTGGCGAATTTCATCTACACATTGTTCTTGGAATATTTTGTCTTGTCTCATATATTATTGCTCCACAATCTCAACTCATAATTTTTTTTACTATACCAACTACTGTATCAATGCTTTGCTCACTCATATCATGATATGACGGTAAATTAATTGCGCGTGTAGAAATGCAATATGATCTGGGCGTGGAATTTTTTGATGCAAATGGCGGCGTTGAACTCAACGGCCAAAAAAATGGTCTGGCATCCACGCCTTCCGATTGAAATAAATGTTCAATATCAACTCTCGGAATATTTGTACATAAGCCAAATACCACCGTCGGCATCCAAGCTCCATTAACTCCATCATCTGGCTCCGGATTCATGCTTAGACCAGAATAAGACAACAAAGCATCCCGATAATAATTCAATATCTGTCGCTTGCGAGCAACTAACTCTTCAATCCGTTCCATCTGACCGCAACCGATCGCTGCTTGAATGTTCGACATTTTGTATTTATAACCCACAGTCTCAGGCCAGAACTGACGAGTCTGTCCACGAACCCGGCCATGATTACTCAGAGTCAGTACACGTTCGTAAAGTTCAGCATCGTTTGTGACGAACATTCCGCCCTCACCCGTTGTCAGGGTTTTTGTCCCATGAAACGAGAAAGCACCGAAACGTCCCATGGAGCCTGCGCGTTGTCCGTGGAACACAGAACCTATCGCCTCCGCAGCGTCTTCAATCACCGGAATGCCATAGCGCTCACCAATGGCTAACAATTGCCTCATGTGGCAGAGATTGCCATATAGATGTACAGCAAGAATGGCTTTGGTACGTGGAGTGATCGCCGCCTCTACTAACTCAGGATCCAGACACCAAGAATCAGGTAATATGTCTACGAAAACAGGTGTCGCACCCAGATGAACCACTGGTGCGACACTGGCAATCCAGTTACTATCCGCTAATATCACCTCATCGCCAGCACCGATACCCAACGCGGCCATCCCCATATGTAAGGCCCCGGTACAACTTGAGGTAGCGATAGCATATTTAACCCCCAAATATTCACGGAACAGTAGCTCAAAACGATCAATATACTCGTAACAGCGCTCCCCCCAGCCATTGGCAGCCGCATCTGTGGCGTAACTAATTTCCAACGAGGTGATAGATGGCTTGGTATATAAAATTCGCTCACTCATAAAATCTCCAAACTCGGGACAGCGACGACAAAACGAGTACCTGCAGAACGCAGTGGCGCCAGCTGGCGGCAGATTTCATCCGCCAAATTCCAAGGCAAAATCAGGACAAAATCTGGTGGATTAGCCATCAGCACATCCGGAGACATAATTGGAATATGACTGCCAGGTAAGAAGCGCCCTTGTTTCGATCTAGCGGCATCGCAAACATAGGGCATTAGATCAGGACGAACACCCGCATAGTTCAACAAGGTATTACCTTTAGCCGCAGCACCGTAGGCAGCCACAGTTTTTCCAGATTTTTGCTGCGCCAATAAGAAAGAAAGCAGAGCGTTTTTGATGCAGTCCGCCCGAGCTTGAAATGTCTGATAGCTCTCCAACTGATACAATCCAGCCACGGCTTCCTGCCGCAAACACTCAGAAACAGCCGTAGTAATGGCTCGTTGTTCATCAGCATGACAGACGAAAATGCGTAAGCTTCCTCCATGGGTCGCTAAAGACTCGACATGGAACACGAGCAAGCCAACCGAAGCCAAAATCTGCTGCACCGTTCGCAATGACAGATACGAAAAATGCTCGTGATAAATTGTATCGAACTGCACCTGCAACAATAGTTGCAGCAAATGCGGAAACTCCAGCGTCAAGGTTCCACCAGAATTTAACAATCGCTTCAAACCACGGCAGAAGTCATTGATATTGGGAACATGGGCTAGAACATTGTTGCCGATCAGCAGATCTGCACCTTGACCATGTATGCACATCTTTTCGGCTAATTCGGCAGAGAAAAACTCCCGGATGATCGGGATACCCAGCGATTCTGCGACGGCAGCAGTGCCAGCGGTAGGCTCAACCCCGAGACAAGGTATACCTGCTACTACAAAGTTCTTAAGCAAATAACCATCGTTGGCAGCAATCTCAACAACATGACTCTTGGGCGTCAGAGATAACTCATCGAGCATGCGCGTGCAATACAGAGCGGCATGAGCCAACCAGCTGCTCGAAGTACTTGAAAAATATGCGTAATCGGCATGAAAAATTTGATCTGCCGAGGCAAAATCCTCAGTTTGTACCAACCAACACTGGTCACACACTCGCAAACGTAATGGGAACGTCACCTCGGGCCGAGAGAGATCATCAGAAGACAAATATGCATTAGAGGGCGGAGCAAAGCCCAGATCGAGAAAACTATGAACCAACTGTGCATCGCAGTGTCGGCATCTCATTGAATTACTATTCCCTGAAAATTATCGTTTAATACAGGATGCTGGTGATCACGTGCGGATATTTCCGTTATCGGCAGCGGCCATGAAATCTGAAGTCGTGGATCCAGTGGACAGAGTCCACCTTCCGCGGCAGGAACATGAACCGCCGAATGACAATAGAGAATTTCAACTTCGTCACTCAGCGTCTGAAAGCCGTGAGCAAACCCTTCTGGAATCAACAAAGAACGGTGGTTATCATCAGAGAGCTCCTCAGCGTACCACTGCAGAAAGGTCGGAGAATCCGCTCGAATGTCGACGATCACATCCCAGATACGTCCCTGAATACAAGTCACCAGCTTTTTCTCGGCATATGGCGGATGTTGATAATGCAGTCCTCGAATCGTGCCACAGCGCGACGTATATGTCAGATTGACCTGAGCAATACATGATTTCCACCCCAACATTGCCAGCTCTTCGGCACAGAACAGTCTGCTCAAGGTACCGCGTGAGTCACCACATACTTCACGCTGCAACAATCTGGCACCAGGTAAAGGTTCGGACAATAGGGTAAAACGGCTCATAGCTGAGCCTCATAGGCTCTAATTTGTTGCTCACACAACTCCCGAGCGTCCGTTCCCTGATACCAATCACGATACCAACACATAGTCTGTTCAATGGCTTGCGGCAATGACCAGCGGGGTAAAATATTCAGAGCATGACGCGCTTTGGCAGTTTCCAGAGCTAACCAACCAGTCTCATGAGGCCCAGGATCCCCCACCAAGCGCCAAGCCTCCTGGCATAGACCAAAACTGAGCGCAGCCAAATTAACCACCTGCGCCACACTCGCCGCATCCCGGCTATCTGGGCCAAAGTTATAAGCCCCGGCCAACCGTGGCTCGTGATATAGACGTTGTGCCAAGACCATATAGGCCGCAATAGGCTCTAATACATGCTGCCATGGACGGACCGCCTGGGGGCTTCGGATAGCTAACGTCTGACCGACTTGCCAGGCCCGCACGGCATCTGGGATCAAGCGATCTGCGGACCAATCGCCCCCACCGATGACATTACCAGCCCGAGCAGTTGCAACCGCAACACCTCGGGCCGCCAGAAACGCATCACGATAACTGGTGATTACCAGCTCGCTAGCCGCCTTACTCGCACTGTAAGGATCATGCCCCCCCAGACGGTCTGTCTCACGATAAGGCCAGATGGATTCCAAGTTGGAATAGACTTTATCCGTGGTCACCATGACAACACTCTTGACCGAATCTGACGACCGAAGCGCGTCTAACAGATAGACGGAGCCCATCAGATTGGTTTCGAATGTTCGAGCAGGTTCAGCATATCCTCCGCGTACCAAAGATTGCGCAGCCAAATGGAATACCACTTCGGGTTGTGACTCCAAAATCAGAGGCCCAAATTGCCCCGGGACACAGATATCACAGATATGGTGCCGACAGATCTTCGCTACCTCAGCAGCTTCAAATAAATTTGGTGTTGAAGGGGGTGCTAGGCTAATTCCCGTCACTTCAGCCCCAAGACGATGTAACCATATAGTCAGCCAACTACCTTTGAATCCGGTATGACCGGTAACGAGCACCCGCTTCCCCTTCCAGAAGGATGCATCAACACCCCGTGTCATACCCAAACCTTCCAAGCGGCCTTGTGATTGGCCCATAACTCCTCCAGTTGATTCTTTTCCCGTAACGTATCCATTGGTTGCCAAAAACCTTGATGCTCAAATGCCATCAACTGCCCCATATTGGCCAACGTTACCAGTGGCTGTCCTTCCCAACTGCACTGGTCACCATCCAATAACTGAAATATCTCTGGAGAAAGCACAAAAAAACCACCGTTAATCAACCCCCCATCACCACGCGGTTTTTCAGAAAAACCTGTCACCAAGTCACCCGCTCGGGTCAGAGCACCATAACGTCCAGGAGGGGAAACGGCTGTCACGGTCGCCATCTTGCCGTGACGTTGGTGAAAATCGATTAGTTGACCGATATCAACATCACTAAGCCCATCACCATAGGTAAAACAAAAAGCCGATTCGTCTTTTACGTATTCAGCCACACGTCGTAACCTTCCACCGGTAAGAGTTTCTTCACCTGTATCGACTAGAGTAACGCGCCAGGGCTCTACGTGGTTATGGTGCACCTCCATGCGATTATTCTGCATATCAAAGGTGACGTCAGACATATGTAAGAAGTAATTGGCAAAATATTCTTTGATAACATAGCCTTTGTAGCCAAGGCATATAATGAAATCATTAACACCATAATGTGAATATATTTTCATAATATGCCAAAGGAGAGGCTTTCCACCAATATCAATCATGGGTTTTGGGCGAAGATGTGACTCCTCACTGATTCGAGTTCCTAACCCACCGGCAAGAATGATTGCTTTCATAAAATGCCACCTAGAATGAGATAATTTAAATTACAACCTGGTTAGATTAAATCATTTGGCATTAAAGCTTGTACACCAAGATTTTTCTGGAGTGCATGTATTATTTCATTCTCAACATAAGATTTCATCCGTTCATCTCCATGGTAAAGCGTGGCGAAATCATCAAGATAATAGCAAATATAATCATATTTGCTTAGATACTCATCATCTCCAGACATTCTTTTTGATTGAGTTTCAGCCCTATGCTCAAAATAACGACGATAGTAGAATTCATTTTCCATAAAATGGACATTGCCAAACCATAGAAGGTGACTAATGATAACATTGTCAACTCCAGTTTTTTTTCTAAATTCGAAATTAACAAGGTTATTACGTCTAAAGACAGAATGAAAAAAAGTACAATTGTTGATATACCTTACCGACTCTAGATATCGACCAATTATTTTGGGGCTGAAACGATAGATAGCCGCACTCATTACATCAACTTCGTCATCATCACGAACAGCACATGGTACACCACAAACCATGCTTAACTCATCATGTTCCATCAGCATAAGGACTGCACGCTCAATATACCCATCTGATATATAATCATGTCCACCAAGCCACATAAAAAATTCTGTATTCGCCTCTCTAAAAAGAAACTCAAAGTTAGCTATTGCACCAATGTTTTTTTCCTGCCTATATAATTTAAAACGAGCATCACCAGCAACTAGTTGCTGACATAACTCAAATGTGCCATCATCTGAACAATTATCAGATATCAAAAAGCAAACATCTTTCCATGACTGTCGCTTAAGAGATTGTATAGTTTCCTCAATATACTCATACTCATTGAAAATTGGTAGACCAACACTTACGCTCCCTTTAAACATAAAGCCCCACTTATCTTTTATATTTATGCTCGTATAACCAAATCACCATCTTCAATAAAACGGCCTCTGGTGTCAACGATTAATTGAGAGCACATTTTTATCATATCATAATTAAAATCATCATGGTCAGTGGCAACCAAAACACAATCATAGCCTGATATGGATTCAGCCGATAAATTTATACTACTCATAGCCACTTGATACTCACTAATATTCTCAATTTTCGGCACATAAGGATCACTATATGATATTAAAGCCCCCAGACGAGATAGCTTATCCATTAGGTGGATTGACGGACTCTCTCTTATATCATCTACATTTTTTTTGTAAGAAACGCCCAATACTAAAATTTTACTACCCTTAATGGACTTAAATTTTTCATTCAATGCAAATACAATTTTACTAATAACCCAATCGGGCATTGCGGCATTCACTTCCCCAGCTAATTCAATAAATCTTGTATGTATCCCATACTCCTTTGACTTCCATGAAAGATAAAATGGATCTACAGGTATACAATGCCCTCCCAAACCAGGGCCAGGGTAGTATGCAGCATAGCCAAACGGCTTGGTTGCCGCAGCTTTAACCACCTCAAATATATCAATACCCATTTTATCTGAAACTATTTTCATCTCATTAACCAAACCGATATTGACCGCTCGATGAATATTTTCTAATAGTTTTGTCATCTCTGCTACACGGGTACTTGATACAGGGACCACTGTTTCTATTATCGACTGATAGAGGGCAACACCAACGTCTAAGCAATGTATTGTTATTCCCCCACACACCTTAGGAATCGTAGAGGTAGTATAAAATGGATTGGCAGGGTCTTCCCGTTCTGGAGAGAACACTAAAAAAATATCTTCCCCTATTGTTAGCCCCCTCGACTCTATTCTAGGCTGTAGCTCTTCCTCCGTAGTACCTGGGTATGTTGTTGACTCCAAAGATATTAACTGGCCGCTGTGCAGATAAGGTTTTACTCCATCAATCGCATTAATGACAAAAGATATATCAGGTTCTCTATGTTTATTTAATGGCGTAGGAACACAAATTATAACGACATCAGCAATACGAGTATCGCTGATGTCGTTAGATATGCTTAGGCCATCAGAAACGGCGGCTACTACCTCTGAGCTTTTTATATGAGAAATATAGCTAAACCCATTTTTAAGCATGTCAGTTTTCTCATGATCAACATCAAACCCGATCACTTTAAAACCTTTATTACAGAAACAAAGCGCCAGTGGCAAACCTACATACCCAAGGCCAATAATAGCAACGATAGCATCTCTATCATAAATTTTTTTCAACAGTGAATATTTCATTTCCAACCACCCAAAAATAATTGGTCAAGATCTCTATTGGTTATTAACAATCCGATCAACTTGATTCTTCATGAAAACCCCCCAGTCGAAGTTGTTTTTTGCAAAGTCTCGTAATATATGTTCTGCATCTGATATATAAAAGGATTTACATTGATTAAATATATTAACCAAATCGACGTCAGCATCATCATCACTTACACGATAAACACCTGGGAGATTTGAGAAATCGATGCTATCTTGATAACTTAGAATAAATGGTAGTCCAGCAGCCATAAACTCCCTGACCTTTAGCGGCTCTGTTTTAATATTTCTTCCTTGTCGCCGGTGCAACCCTAAGCATGCAACACCACAATGAGCTTTGTTATAAAGTTCAATTAAATCATCACCATCTACAGAACCGCAAAATTCAACCATGTCCATAACATCATATTTCTCAGCAATTCTGATTAATTCATTTTTTTCTGGTCCTTCACCAATAACATAATAACGACATCGCACATCTGGCACTTTAATTTTAAAATCTTTGAGTGACTTAATTATTCTGTCATAGCCATGCCAGAAAGCTAGAAAGGCTACGCCAATAAGATTAAACTCTTTATCAATTTTTTTTCTTACTGGGCTTGTGTTAAAATCAAGAAATTGGACGCCATTTCCTGTTTTTATTATTTTTCTGCCAAGAAAAACATCTCCATCTTCACATGAAGGAGAAAATACACCCGTAACATAAGGTGTTATCATCTTTTGATTTTCAACATCAACTACTAATTGTTCATCTGTCAGCTCACCATTGTATGGGTATGTTGGGATCTCAAAATAAACAGTAGCTTTTTCGGCTGCAACTTTTGAAAGCAATGCCAATGAGTGATCATTAAGAACACAGTATCGTATATACCATCTGTCGGCGTTTATTTTTCCTTTTCTTATTAAATACACAACCTTCTCGAAAAAAATTTCATCCCCATATGGGGTATGACGATAAAGCGTTTCCCGCCCTGTTTCTCTCCCATCAACAAAATCAGTCAAGATAATGTCCGAGCCATCCATACACAATAGAGAAATGCTTACGTTATTCTTTGACATATGAATGCTCTGCGCGTAAACTTTTTTTCTTACACCAATTAGACCTTTTGTCTTTAGATTAACGCAAGCAATTACGCATATATTTAACATAACACCTCTAAAGTTTTCAAACAACAAAATAAAGCTTTATCTAGAATAGATAATCGCTACATCCCTGAATCCTTGGCAGACTGTCTTATAAAATATAAGGGAATCCAACATTTATCATGAGAAAACGATAAGCGAAGTGGGATCACAACAATAAGCTTACTGTGCTCTTAAAAACGTTCCATAAACTTGCTTATATGTATGATGAACAATGTGGTAAATATTGAGCATGCTTTACTGAGATGGTGCAGATAATAGCTTGATCCTTCTTCTTTTTACAGTAGCATATGACAGATCTTGGCGTTATTATAACCATCAAATATTCACCTATTTTATCATGAGTTACAATGATTTGAGAAACCGTTGTCTGCTACTCTCGTCTCCTCCTCATGCTTGTGAATTTTTAATTTGTCTTCATCATGGGCCTTGATAACTATTGGTATTAATAATGAGGTGAGCTGTCGAACCTCACTTGGATATGCGTTAATTAATATCGCCGGCCTTGCTGCTTGTGCTGTTACTTTTAGAGCTTGGTATACGCCATCATCGAAGCAATTAATTAATGAAGCTTTTCATTACATGCAGCTGAGATTCTAATAGTCCCAGCTGCTCAATAGCAGAGTCTCTATAAGTAGTGCCTTCGGTGACCATGAACAACATGTGGCAGCTACTCATAAATATTATTATAGCAATGTAGAGTAGATAATAATATCACCTATCCAAGCCTAACAAATCAGGTATTATTCCATAGTCTTGCAGACTCATTTTTAATATCTATTTCAGATTCCTCAAAGTAACCTACGGCTATGATGACCAATAATTAAAACCAGATAACTCCAACCATCTCACTGCTCTAACAGAGCTTACCCACTGTTGATATGCCTCTTGCACTGACAGAAGCGGAGCGTAAGAAAAGTAATACACTAATAGAAAGGTGCTGCCTTCATTACTCTTACTCTGATCCACCAAGGCCCACATGAGATGAGTACTGGCAAGTAAAAATAACAACTCATTGATAAACGCTCTTCATGCAAAAACTAGTTTATAGCTGAGGGAATCTCTCCCCTAAACTTAGATAACGGATTGAACGATATGTCACTGAAACTCCTTCGAGAATTAATAACTCTTAATAAAACAAAGGTGATGACAACTGTCATATTAGCTCAATCTGACACTCAACGATAAATATTAATTTATTGACCCGCCATTGGACAATTTCTCATATATACAAAATTCCAAACTTCGATTTAATTTCTTCTATTATTGCTTCACGATGCGGAAGTGATGCTACTATCACCACATCAATTGAACTTATATCGACAAGACACGCCCTTATTCCTACCCCCATAAAATCGCCAACTACAACCTTGTCGACAAGGCATTCAATAGAATATGATGTCATATTTGTTAATATTTCATGACACAACCTACGCCCTCTTTGCCCAGCTCCCCAAACACCTATACGTGCTCCATCAGGGAATGAAAGCCTCAACCTAGACAATATTTCAATGTCATGATCATCAAGGTATGACTGCAACGGTTCATTAGCATAATCAGTCTCTCTGCGACTCACCAAATAACTACCTTTAAAGGGATGATTAGAATATATATGCCAAGGTTTCTCCTGACCGCAGAAGTGAACCAAAATGGGTAGAAAATTATTCTGCGCAAGATGATTGGGCTGGGCATTCCATTTGTTATCGATATAAACCGTCTTGTTTTCTAAAACAATATTTAATGCATCCTGATCATTATGCTCAAAGCCATTATTCTCAATCAGTAAGCGCAATGCTTGTTCACTGATATTTTTGGCTCTCCATTTATCGAGATTCATTAGCATAAAGCCTGCGTTGAAATACTTTCCTGAGGATATTCCTCGCATCAGTTGTTTTTTCTTATCACATCCCAATATGTGATCAGATACAACGGCAACGATTGCATCCCCCATATCTATCGACCAAAGCGGGCTGATATCTCCCAGAGCAATCATGTCGGAATCGATAAATAAAACTTTATCAATGCTTTTCAAAATATGTGGAATCGCAAATCTATAATAGGTGACTTCATTCAACCTATTATTATAGAGGTTGCTGATGGGAATATCTTTATAATCTGGTAGATTATCATAAAACTTAATCACTAAGTTTTCTGACTCTAGCTTTGATAGCTTAAATTTATTTGTCTCACTCAGCCTGGCTAGAACATGACATTGTAGTTGAAGGTCATGACTGAGGTGTTTTCCTAAACTATGTATTAGGGCCGCTA
Organism: Aeromonas hydrophila subsp. hydrophila ATCC 7966; assembly: GCF_000014805.1. Lineage (NCBI taxonomy): Bacteria > Pseudomonadati > Pseudomonadota > Gammaproteobacteria > Aeromonadales > Aeromonadaceae > Aeromonas > Aeromonas hydrophila. Next base: position 4,621,342 of record NC_008570.1, read on the forward strand.
GGTGAACAGCAAAAGAATCATCAATACAGAAAGCAGAATGAATTATTTTTCTCATATCATTACCTAACTCAGCTATTGAAACAATGTCAAATTAGCCAAAAACTTTATTAAACACCCGTTCCGGTTCATTCCTATGCTGCCATGCAAATTCATGACGCTCATCAAAGAACCACTGAGACTGAACAGAGTCCGTGATGAGCGAATCAAACAACGCCCAGTTTCTGGCGCGTAAAAAATACAGCGCAGTGGAAAATAAAAGATGGCTTTTCCCCTTTTTCACCAACAACTCATCCATTCCTACCTCAAATGCCAAGTCACACGCGGCCAACATATCTTGCAAGGCAAGCTTACGACGTTCATCTGAAGCACGAATAGTTCCACAAATGCTGTCGCTATGGACTCTATAACGCCCATACACCTGTGAAATACGGTCTATTCTTCCTCCCAAATAAAATGAATTGAGAATATGCCAGGAGTAATCGTTCACTACATGGCAATCAAGATTCACTGCATCCAACATTCTTTCATGCCGACGGAAAGCACAGGAACTGGTATTGAAAAAGAGTCCGTACTGGACTAGGTGTTCCGGACCCGCTCGCACAGGGATATATTTCGCGTTGTAGTAATCCCTGCTGAATAGCGAGGTGGTACGATTTGAGTCGCTATCAAATACTTCAGCCTCATGATAAACGAAACCACAATCGGGATTCCTATCCAGATGATTGGTCAGCGCCTGCAGCTTGCCGGGAAGAGCCAAATCATCTCCATCGACATAAACCATGTACATTCCCCGAGCTTGTTCCAGCAAAGCACGTATGGTCAGGCACACCCCTTTGTTTTTTTTGTTTTGCAAGATACGCAATCCCGGCCACTGCCGTGCCAGCCGTTGCATGATGGACCAGGAGTCATCACTCGAGCCGTCATCGATGGCGATCACCTCGAACTCGAAATCCGTCTGCTGCTCGAGCAGGCTGAGCAGGCAGGGTTCGATGAAGCGCGCCAGATTGTAGACGGGCACCAATACGCTGACTTTCATAGGGAAATCCAAGGGAAAATGAATAGAAAAGAAGCGGATGGGAGAAAATGGGCAAGGCTACCGCACGGTCCCTGTCAACCCTTCTCCCTCTCTGTCAGGTTTTACTGCAAGAGGTATGCCTGACCAAGCTAATCCATTGAAGCTGCTGGATTTATGTGAGCCACACCCGATTATTCGCGTCGGCTGAGGCCACGGCTGCACAGTTGCAGCATGTCGATGCCATCCCAGTGCCATTCGAATGCGAGCGCCTGTCCCGGCGCCACCACCCGGTCAATCCGGCAGGTGGGGGCAGTCGGCAGCGCCGCTTCGACCCCGCCCCTGTCACCGCCAACCCAGACGCAGGTCTGCATGTCCCAGGGCTGTGCCAGCAGCTCATTCAGGGTATCGGCCACAAATTCGGCAACTGTACCTCCTCCGACGTGTGCGAGCCGCAACGTGCTGGTCGGAGTCAATAAGGTGACGCCGGGCAAGCCGGTCACCTTCATTGCCCCCTGCTCGGCGGCATTTTGTTGACTGTGGATCAGTCGTTCCATCGCCAGGGCGGGATCGGCGGCAAAGGGGGCAAACAGGGCTTCCAGCAAGCGGTGGCGCAGCCCTTCGTCGGGCTCACCCAGCCAGCAGAGGGTGGTTGGCGAGGCGCAGGCCTGCTGGTTGAAACGGGTGCAGTCCTGCTGCAAGGCATCCAGCATCCGTTGCCACTCTTGCGGCTCCAGCCCGGCCAGCCAGCGGCTGTCGAGTACCGCCATCGAGCGGCGGTCCGGAAACACCACCTCCTGCGCCGTGGGTGCCAGGGGAATGGCCCGCACCTGGCGAATGGTCTCATCGCCGCCCCAGATGATGCGCAGCCGGCAGCGCGCCGACAGCCAGGCGGTAATGCCCTCATCGTGGTCATAGCGAATGAAGCGGGTACGGGCGGCGATCTCTTGCCATTCACCGAGGCTGAACAGTTCGTTGAGGATCGCCAGCATGGCCTCCTGCTGCGGATCGCGGCGTGACGACAGCCGCATCACGCAGGGATTGCCCATCAACAGAGCCATCAACCAGGAGTAGAAGGCCACCGTCGGCACGTTGGAGGGCACCAGGTGAAAAGTGACCCCCAGCGGCCCCCGTCCCTGCAAGCGCTGCTGTTCTCTGGCCAGCTGGCGCGGCCGCAGCCAGAAACCGAACGCGGCCAGATCGGGATGACGACGCCCCTCCTGTTGCAGGCGGGCCGACAGCGCCGTCACGAAGTCGCAGATGACGGGGGCAAAGCAGGGCAGCGGCTGCGGGCAGAAGGTTGGCCAGCCCGCAGCCGGCGCCACGAAGCTGACCGCCGGCCCCTCCTGCCAGTGCCCGGTGGTCACCCCGGACGGGGTCATTCGAAGGTATCGCTGCATCCCCTTACCTCGGCGCCGTACTGGCGTCCCGCTACGTGAAAATAACGGCCATGGCGGCCACAAGGGCAGTCATCCTCTCCCAGCAGCACGCCGAGATCCTCGCTCAGCAGGCTGTGGCCGGGATAACTGCCGGGAATGGCGGAGAGCACCTGCAGCAGGCCTGGACTGCCAATCCCGAGCGGCTGATGGGTGAGCGGATCGCGCACCTGTACATCGGCAAACACAGGAGCATGCAGGTGACCCTGCTCGCACTCGACGAAGATGGAGCCCACCTGCTCCACCATGCCGTAGAAATTGTGCACCCGACCCAGCCCCAGCTGTTCACGGCAGCGGGCCTTGAAGGCGGGATTGTCCACTGCCAGATGCTGCAGCTTTTTCCAGCCGCCGCTGTGAAACAAAATGCCCTGTGTCAGCGGCAGTTGCAGGCCGCGCTCACGCAGCGGCTCCAGCAGGCATTGCCAGACCATGAAGGTGAAGCCGAACAGCAGCACCGGCTGGCCGGCATATTTGTCACAAAAGGCCTCTATCACCGGCCAGTTGGGCCGCATCTGCTCGTCGAGGGCATAGGTATGGTCACGGCCGAGGAAGGAGAGCCCCAGCGCGCCCGCGCCGCGCGCCGAAAAGCCGCTGCGGTTCTGGATCAGGGCGGGTTGCTCCACCAGCAGCATGGGCAGGCGCTGCTTGCCGACAAACTCCTGCAGGATCTTCACCAGCACCTTGCTCTGCAGAGCGGCGGTCTCCCTGTCCAGCACGATCCGTGATGGCGAGCCCGTGGTGCCCGACGAGGTGAGCACCTTGAACACCTCGCTCTGCGGCACGCTCTGCCATTGGGCCAGTTTGAACAGCCGGGCCGCCAGGTAGGGCAGCGCATCGTAGTCGGTCGCCGCGGCCGTCCAGCCGAAGGCTTGCAGCACATTGTCATAGGCCGTGCAGTGCGCCTGATGGTGCGCAGTCAACGCGTTGAGCCGCGCCAGCAGCTGCGCCTGTTTGGCAGCCTGGGGCAGCGCGAAGACCGGCGCGCTCAGCAAGTGCTCCATCACGCCTCCCTCGCCAGTCTGGCCAGGGCGGCGTAGTCAATCTTGTGATTCGCTGTGCGCGGCAGTTGTGGCACCTGCACCACCAGCACCGCGCGCGGCGGGGCCTGCAGCCACTGCGCCAGCTCGCGTTGCAAGCCGTCGGCCGTCTGGTCACCGCGAGGTTCGATAGCCACCAGCAGGCAGTCGTCACGCCCGCCGCAGGCCCCTGTCCAGCCCCAACGATGGAGCTGGCTCTCGACCTCCGCCAGGCTGACCCGCTTGCCAAACAGCTTGAGAAAACGGCTGAGCCGGCCGCAGATGTAGTAGCGGCCCGCCTCATCGCAACGGGCCAGATCGCCGGTGGCCAGCTCCTGCAGCTGGGCGCCCAGCGCCAGATCCTCGGCCGTAACGGCGTAACCCAGCATGACGTTGTCACCGCGATAGACCAGCTCCCCCTCCCCGGGCTTGCCCCCCTCCAGCGCGCGCAAGGCGAACTGGCCGCCGGGAATGGCACGACCGATGGCATCCGGATGAGCGGCCACCTCGGGCGCCGCCAGCCAGGCCATGCGGGCGGTGGCCTCGGTCTGGCCGTACATGACGAAGAAGCGCCGATCCAGCCGCAAGGCCTGCTCGGCAAACTGCTGCGCCAGCGCGGGTTCTAAACGCCCGCCCGCCTGAGTCAGGGTCTGCAACGAGGGGTAACGGGCCCAGTCAAAGCGCAGTCGGGCCAGCATCTGATAGGTAAAGGGCACCCCGGCAAAGCTGCTCACCTCGTGCAAGTCGACCTGCTGCCAGAAGTCGCGCTCCAGCACGCTCCCTTCGTGCTGCACCAGGGAGGCGCCCACCAGCAGATGGCTGTTGAGCACCGACAGGCCGTAGGAGTAGTACAGCGGCAGGCTGGTGATGGCTCGCTCAGCCGCCATCAGCGCCAGATAGTCGGCGATGGAGGTGGCGTTGGCAGCCAGATTGCGTCCCGACAGCCGCACCCACTTGGCGCTGCCGGTGCTGCCCGAGGTCGGCAGCAATACTGACAGTTCCGGGTGCAGGGTGGGCGTCGTCGCGGCGAGCCGCTCCAGCTGACCGGCGTCATTGACCCGCCAGCTCACGTCAAACTGCCGGCAGCTGGCATCGCGCTGACTCGTTGGGAGGGCCGGGTCTGCCAGCATCACGACATGCCCCAGCTTGAGCGCGGCAAGATAGTGCAGCAGGTGGGCGGTGCGGGTGAAAAAGGGCAGATAGACCAGGCTGCGCTCGTCCGGATAGCTGGCCGCCAGCCGCGCCACCCGCCGTGCCAGCTCGCCGTAGGAGAGCCAGCCCTCTTGCGGGTCGCGCCAGGCCGGCGCCGGGTTGTCTTCCCGCAGGTGGGCGAGCAGTGCGTGTGCGTGATCCATCAGACCGTCATGCCTCCATCCACGCCGATGACCTGACCGGTCACATAGCTTGCCAGGTCGGAGGCGAGAAACAGCGCGACCTTGGCCACTTCGTCCGGCGTGCCGATGCGCCCCATGGCAATGCTGGCGAGCCGCTCGGCAAACTTGTCGTCCGGGATGGCGTGGGCCATCTCGGTGTCGATGAAGCCGGGGGCGATGGCATTGACCCGGATCCGGCTGGCGGCCAGCTCCTTGGCCAGCGACTGGGTGATGCCGATCACCGCCGCCTTGCTGCCGGCATAGCTGCAAAGGCCGGCGGCACCGACCCGCCCCATCAGGGAGGCCAAATTGATGATGCTGCCGCCACCGCTGCGCTGCATCAGGCGGGCGGTATACTGGCTGCAATAGACCACGCTGAAGGTGTTGTGACTGAAGGTCTGCTCCAGCTGGGCCTGGTTGACCATACCGAGCAGCCCCTCTTCCAGAATGCCGGCATTGTTGACCAGCACGTCCAGCTGGCGCGTCTGGGCAAACAGCTGCTGAAAGGCCTGCTTGACTGCCTGCGGCTGCGCCACGTCGACACAGAGATAGTGACAAGGCACGCCGAACTCGGCGCCGAGTTCATCGGCCAGCCGGCTCAGGGCCGCCTCGTCACGCCCCGCCAGCCACAGCTCGGCCCCCTGCGCGGCAAACAACCGGGCAATGGCGAGCCCGATGCCGCGCCCGGCGCCGGTGATCAACACCCGCTTGCCTTGCAGCAGCCCCTGCATCAGAGGGCGACCCCGTACTTGGCGAGGATCTCCCGCGCCTTGGCGACCGAGCTCATGTCGATGATGTCATCGGTATCGAGCAGCACGCCGTAGCAGTCCTCCAGCTGGGCGATCAGGCCCATGTGGGCGACAGAGTCCCACTGGGGAATGCTGTTGTAGGCCAGCTGGTCGCTGATACTGCCGACGTCGATGCCGAGGGCATCGGCAAAAACCTGTTCCAACGCTGTAGTCATCTGAAAAATCTCCGTAGCCGTTCTCGGGCGGCATAATAGTCGGCGGGCTGCAGTTCGAGGGCGATGAAGTCGCCCTGTTGCCCCTGTTGGCGATAGCCGAGCTGCGCATTGAGTCGCAAAGCGGCGTCATTGCCGGTGCGCACCAGAGTGCGGATGCAGCCGAGCTCAAAGGTATCGAAGCCCTGATCGAGCTGTGACAGGGCGGCGGCGACGGCCAACATGGGGTGGCGCACGCTGGAGCGGCCCAGATAGAGGCCGGCATCGGCCACCGGCTGCCCCTGCAGCGATTGCCTCGTCTCCCCTTTCAGGTTGACGTAGCCGGCCCGCAGGCCACGGCACCAGAGCACCCAGTGCTGCTGGTCAGGCCGTTCCAGGCTGCTGACGAACCACTGCCGTTGCTGGCGGGGGGAGATGAGCGCCTGCTCCACCATCTGCAACCGCACCTCGTCCTGGTTGCGCCAGCGTCGCAGAGTGGGCAGATCCCAAGGCTGGAGCGGGCGCAATTCGACACCATAACTCATGTTCAATACCAATGACGTCCCATCACTTGCCCATGTTATCGACCATCGCCGGGCAATTCCGTAGCAAAGCTCAATAATATAAGATGAAAACTCGGTATAATCTCAAAAATAATCAACGAGTTGTCATCAATTATCCGGCCCGGCGACCACGTCGGGCTCCTCAGGGAGAGAGCATCATGGCCATCGCCATCATCCCGGCACGGGGCGGCAGCAAGCGCATTCCCCGCAAGAACATCCGTCCCTTCTGCGGCTTGCCCATGATTGCCTACGCCATTGAGGCGGCCAGAGACTCGGGCTGTTTCAGTCGGGTGGTGGTCTCCACCGATGACCCGGAGATCGCCGAGGTGGCCCGTCGCCTCGGGGCTGACGTGCCCTTCCTGCGGGGCACCGCGCTGGCCGATGACCATACCGGCACCACCCCTGTGGTGATCGACACCATCCAGCGGCTCGACCAGCTCGGCATCCAGGCAGAGCACTACTGCTGCATCTATGCCACCGTGCCGTTGATCCAGGCTGCCGACCTGCGCGCCGCCCACGCTCGCCTGCTCGCCAGCCAGGCTCCCTTCGTCTACACGGTGGCCGAATTCGGCTTCCCGATCCAGCGGGCGGTACGCATGGACGCGCAAGGCAGGGTCACGCCGTTCTGGCCGGAGCAGATGGCGAAACGCTCCCAGGATCTGGAATCCGCCTATCAGGATGCCGGCCAGTTCTACTGGGGCAGCCGCGCGGCCTGGCTGGGAGGGATCAGCCCGGTGGGAGGAGAAGGGATTGGCCACATACTGCCAAGGCACAGGGTGGTCGACATCGACACGCCGGAAGATTGGCACCTGGCCGAACTGCTCTATCAAGTACTGGCCCAAGATGACGTTTAAAGTTGCCTTCCGGCTCGACGCCGGCGCCGAGATCGGGCTGGGCCACCTGATGCGTTGCCTGGCCATCGCCGATCGGCTGCACGCCGCCGGGGCCGAGTGCCACTTCCTCTGCCACGATCTACCGGCGCACCTGCTGTCGTTGCTGCGGCCCCATCACCATCATCCCCTGAGCGTGCTCGATGACGCCGGCGCCCTGCCCCGCCTGCAGCCCGACTGGCTGATCGTCGACCACTACCGGATTGACCGGCGGCTCGAAACCCAGCTGGCCGCCCACTGCCGCCGCGTGCTGGTAATCGATGATCTGGCCGACCGACCGCACCACTGCCAGCTGCTGCTGGATCAGGGCCCCTTGCGCCGCGCCGCCGATTACCAGCCGCTCACCCCCGCAGATTGCCAGCTGCTGCTGGGCACCGACTATGCCCTGCTGCGCCCCGCCTATCGCCAGCTGGCGCGGCCACACGCCAGTCAGTGGCAACGGGGCCTTGTCTGCTTTGGCGGTGCCGACCCGGCCGGCGCCTGCCTCGTCACCCTCAACAGCCTGGCCCGGCTGCCCTGGGCCCGCACCATCCAGTGGACCCTGGTGGCGGGCGGCGCCAATCCCTTCTGGCCCGAGCTGGAGCAGAGAGTGGCCGAGCTGGCCGACCTCGACCTGGCGCTGCTGCGCCAGAGCGACCAGATGGCCGACCTGATGAGCCGGCACGACTTCGCCATCGGCGCCGCCGGCGGCATGACCTGGGAGCGGGCCTGTCTCGGCCTGCCGACCCTGGCAGTGCCCATCGTCGACAACCAGCAGTTCAACGACCAGGTGATCGCCCGCTTTCAGCTGGCCGAGCGGCTGACCCTGAGCGAGCTGGCCGAGCCTGAGCGGCTGCTGCAGGCTCTGCAACGGCTGGAGCAACAGTCAGACGACTACCGCCGCCGTGGCCAGCAGCAGGTGGACGGGCTGGGGCTGGATCGGCTCACCGCCCGGTTGCTGCAACAATCGGATTATCAGTTGTTACCAGATGGCCAACAGTGGCAACTACGCCATGATGACCAGCCGCTACTCACCCTGACCCTGAGCGGCCAGCAGCTGACATGGCAGGCCACCCGGCCACTTCAGCCCACAGAGTGGCAAGAGCTGGCACATCGCTTGCAGACAATTTTCTCCCAATTTCCCCTCTATCTTGCCGAGCCACCGCAGATAGCGCCCCCTGCCCCCTGGCAGCCGGCGCCGCAAGGCTGGCAACTTGGCACAGGAGTCTGAACACAGATGCAGATCGCCCATCAATCCATCGGCCCGGCGCAGGCTCCCTATGTGATCGCCGAGCTGTCGGCCAACCACAACGGCAACCTGGATCGCGCATTGGCCATCATGACCGCCGCCAAGGAGGCCGGGGCCAGTGCGGTCAAGCTGCAGACCTACCGGCCCGACACCATCACCCTCAACAGCGACAGGCCCGAGTTCCAGATCCATGGCGGCCTCTGGGATGGCCACAACCTGTACGATCTCTACCAGTGGGCACACACCCCCTGGGAATGGCATCAGGCCCTGTTTGCCAAGGGGCGCGAGCTGGGACTGACGGTGTTCAGCAGCCCGTTCGACTTCAGCGCGGTGGATCTGCTGGAATCCCTCGACTGCCCGGCCTACAAGATCGCCTCCTTCGAGCTGGTGGACTTGCCCCTTATCCGCTACGCCGCCCAGACCGGCAAGCCGCTCATCATGTCCACCGGCATGGCGAACGAGGCCGAGATCGCCGCCGCGGTCGAGATGGCGCTCAAGCACGGCAACGGCCAGCTGGCCCTGCTGCACTGCGTCAGCGGCTATCCGGCGCCGGCGGCCGAATACAACCTGCGTACCATCCCCATGTTGCGCCAGCGCTTCGGGGTCGAGGTGGGGCTCTCCGATCACACCCTGGGATCGGCCACGGCCATCGCCGCCACTGCGCTCGGGGCCACCCTCATCGAGAAACACTTCACCCTGGCCCGCGCCGACGGCGGGCCGGATTGCGCCTTCTCCATGGAACCGGCCGAACTCACCGAGCTGGTAGCCTCGGTCAATACCGCTCATGCCGCCCTCGGGGTGGCCGATTACCAGCTCACCGCCAGTGAACAGGGCAACCGTGCGTTTCGCCGCTCCCTCTATCTGGTCAAGGAGATGGCAGCCGGCGAGGTGCTCACCGCAGCGCATATCAAGTCAGTGCGCCCCGCCCTCGGCCTGCCCCCGGCCGATTACGATCGGCTCATCGGCAAGCGGGTCAACCGCAGCCTGAGCGCCAACCAACCGCTGAGCTGGGAGTGGATAGACAACGATGAGTGATGATCTCTTCAACCAGCACGGCAGACTCATCAGCCAGCGCTGGCCCGCCCTCTGGCCCCGCCTGCTGGCACAGGATGTGGAAAGCCTGCCTGCCGAGCTGACCGAGGGGCTCGGCTCCACCCTCAGCCTCCATGGCATCCAGCTCACCAGCCGGCACGATCGGGTGAAAGAGGCCGAACTGCAGGCCGCCAGCCTGCCCGAGCAAGCTGTGCTGCACCTCTACGGCACCGGGCTCGGCGATCTGCCGCGCGCCCTGCTGGGGCGCAGCAGCCTCAAGCGGCTGGAAGTGAAGATCATGAATGGCGCCCTGTTTGCCCTGGTGCTGCGGCTGCTGGACCAGCAGGACTGGCTGACGGATCCCAGGGTCGAGCTGATGATGGCCGGCGACGAGGGGGAGGTGCGGCTGCCCTTCTTCGCCCTGCCGCCCGAGCTGCTGCTGGTGGAGGATGCCGCCGCCCGCATCCGCGACCGGCTGGTGAGTGAAATCGACTTGCCGTTCGCCCGGGCCAGGTTCGACGCCGAGCACCCCGGCGTCACCCGGCGGCTGGCCGAAAACCGTGAACTGGTAGCCGGCGACGGCGATGTGGCGTCCCTGTTCGGTCTGGCCCAGGGCAAGCAGGCCCTGATCGTGGCGAGCGGCCCGACCCTGCAACACAACCTGGCCACCCTGCAGGCCCAGCTGCAGAGTCGTCGGCAGGACTACCTGCTGATTAGCGTCGATACCGCGCTGGCCTTCTTGCTTGGCCACGGCATCCGGCCCGACATCGTCGTCACCATAGATGACGCCATCGACGGCAACCGGCTGCCCGCCGCCCAGTCGGCCCAGACCACCCTGGTCTACTACCCCACGGTTCCCACGGCAGCCCTGCTGGCCTGGCAGGGGCCGCGCAAGACAGCCTACTCCCGCAGCCCCATGTATCAGCCGCTGCGGCAGACGCTCCCCAAGGGCGTGCTGCACTCGGGCGGCAGCGTCATTCATCCCGCCGTGGATCTCGCCGTGCAGATGGGTTGCCGCCAGGTCATCCTGCTGGGCACCGACTTCGCCTTTCCCGGCGAGCTCACCCACTCGGGCTGGGCCGACGGTGCGCTCGGCCCCAGCGCCGCGCTGGCCCTCAGCTGGGCCCTCGACGGCCATGGCCGGCGGGTCAAGACCAATCCGAACTTTTCCGCCTACCGCACCGAGCTCGAGCGCTACATAGCGCGCCACCCCGAGGTGCAGTTCTGGAACTGCAGCAGGGAGGGGGCTGAGATCGCCGGCTGCCACTATCACCCGGAGTACGTGCAATGAAAGACGGCCAGATCACCCGCCTCACCACCCTGGCGCACCAGTTTCGGCTGGGGCAGTCGGTCGCCGCGAGTCAGGCATTGCCGGAACTGCTGCAAGAGGTGCTCACCGAACAGGGCAAGCTGCCACCCGGACTGGTAGCCGCCCTGCTGCAGTGCCAGGAACGCCAGGACTGGCTGGGACTGGCCGACTACCTCGAATATGAAGTGGTGCACTGCCTGTCGACCCCGGCCGGCGCCCCCCCCACAGGAGACCATTGATGATCAAGGCCATGTCCAACGCCTCCGAGTAGGAGTTGTCACGCCGCCAGACCTTCAGCGAGCTGCTGCACGCCAGCCCGCTGCCCGCGGCCGAGCTGGTGATTACCCAGAGCCGGCCTATCTGGTGATCGAGTAGTCCGGTTGCGGGCTGAGGCGACGCAGCAGCCCGGCCTCCAGCAGCATCCGCGCCAGCGGCTCCACCCGCCAGAACGGCGCTCCTATGGTCTCGGCGATCTCGAACAGGGTCAGCTTGCCGTCGCTGTAGGCCAGCAGATTCATCATCTCCCGCACCTGCCAGCCCGAATAGCGGGTCGACAAATCCGGGTAGAGCCCCCGCTTGCCGAGCTGGGGTTCGCCCAGCACGGTGACCTCGCAGCGCTCGTCCAGCTCCAGACATTCGATAGCACGGCGCAGCGCCATGAAGCCGCCCGCCAGACCGGCCGGCGTCACCAGTGAGAGGTCATCGAGCGAGGTGTGGTATTCGGCATAACAGCCATATCGGCTGCGCATCACCGAGGTGACCGGTAGATCGATGCCGGGGGCGCACAGCTGACGCTCGTTGGAGCCTCGCTCCAGGAAGCTGTAAGCCTTGTAACCCGGCGCCAGGTGGCCAAGCACATGCCGACCGATGCGATCGGCCAGGCTGTTGCCCTGGCGGGAAGGGAGGAAGGAGTAGCTGCGCTCATCGCCCAGGCAGGTCAGGTTGAAGCCGGCCAGGGTGTGCTGCTTGAGGTGGTCCAGATGGCGGGAGAGGTAGACGATGGCCCCCAGGGTTTCGGGCACCAGCATCAATCGATAGCTGTAACGGCGCTTTGGCAGGGAGGCCAGCCAGGCCATCAGGAAGACGCCGACACAGGGGCCGGAAAGCTCGTTGTTGGCCATGGAGGGGTGACAGGTGTAGCTCGACAGCAGGATCTCCTGCTCGCTCTCCCCCGGTAACACCCAGTCGCCATAGGTGAGCGAGCCCGGTGCCAGGGTGGCATCGATCACCACCTGATATTCTCCCTCCGGCAGCGCCTCACGCAGCCGATGGGGCAGACAGAAGCCCCAGCGGCGCTTGTAATAGGAGGTCACATAGGGAATGGCGTCCGGCTGCTCGGGCAGAGAGTGAAGATGGGGCTGCAGCTCGGCCAGTGAGAGGGTGCAGCGCACCGGCTCCGAGTAACCGACCAGATGCAGGTTGTGATCCTGGAAGTCCACCACCCTGCGTCCATCCGGCCCCACTATGTAGGCCTCCCGCACGTTCCACTCGTCAGGCACGGTCCAGTCGAAGCACTCGGTGCCGCTGGCCACTTCATGGATCTGCAGCTCGGGCAGGCAGTGCTCGCGCCACAGGGCCAGCGACTGCCGTACCCCGTCCCCGGTCAGGCTGCGGTTGAGCGGAAACAGCAGGGTGAGCAGTCGATGCAGTTGCTCACCGACTTGTGCCTGGTCGTCCCAGTCAGTGGGCAGATAGCCACTCTTGGGTGAAAAACTCATGGGGTGGATGCCTCGATCAATTCGACAATGTGGCCAAGGGGGCTCAGGAAAAACTGGACGTGGGCGCCGCCAAACGCGATGGCAGGCTGGCTGGGCCCGAGGGGCAGGTGGCGCTGTGTGCGCAGCCGTTCGGCGCTCTCCTGCAGGTTGCTCACCCGATAGGCAAGGTGGTTGATGACGTTGCGCCGGGTCTTGAGCACCTGGGCGACCGGGCTCTCTTCGCCGGCCGGGGCGACCAGCTCGTAGCAGAGGCCATGGTCGTCATGCACGAACTGCACCCAGACCCGTTGCAGCGGATCTTCCACCGCAACCGAGAAGCGGCTCAGCCCCAGCACGTCGCGGCAATAGGCCACACCGCTAGCCAGGTCCGGCACCACCAGTCCGATGTGATCAAACTGCATGGGGTTCTCCTCCCGCCCGGATCAGGGCGTATGGGGCCGCCGCCAGCAACTCGCTGGCAGCCAGGATGAAGTCGCGGCACGACACCGCCCAGACCGGCACCCGCTGGCACAGCGTCTGGCGCCAGGCACCCCGCTCCTGCAGCAGGGCCACCAGTCGGGAGAGGTCGATTTCGCTGGCCAGCGACAGGTCGCGCACATAGTAATCCGCCTGCCACTCCCGCACGCGGCCATCGACGCGCACCTGGCCCGCAAACATCTTGTGATAGCGATAAGAGACGGCCAGCCGCTGCTCCACGTAGTGGGTGAAGGTGATGCGGTCGGGGTGGCAACCCAGCCCCAGCAGCCAGCCATCCTGCTCCGCCAGCCAGCCGAACGGGCTCTCCTGACCGAAACAGTCGTGACACTCCCGCTCGACCAGCGCAGGCCCCTGCGGGCCGCTGATCGCCATGCTGAAGACGGGATCCCGCGTGCGCACCACCCCTTCACGCTGGCGGAACAGCTCCGTCATCAAGCCCACCTTGCTCGGGGTCTGCGCGGGGTCGAAGCACTCGTCCGCCATCGGGCTGTAACTGAAGGTCGGCACCAGCAGGTGTCCGCCCAGCCACTGCTCGAGGCATGTCCAGAAGGCCGCGATACCCGCGGCGTTGCCCATGCCGGCAAACTGGGCCACCACCATGGCATCCGAGTGCACCATCAGGGCGCCGCCTCTGGGGATCCCCAGCTCGGTCAGCGCCTGCTCGAGTGCCTGTTTCACACGGCAACCCCTTTGCGCAGCAGGGCTTGCTGAATGTCGGCCAGACTCTTCAACTCGGCCAGCTCGTGCGGCTCGAACCGCACGGCATAGTGCTGTTCCACCAGCAACAGCAGGTTGAAGTGACCCAGAGAATCCCACTCGGGAAAACTGTCGAGGGCAGACTGCGCATTGACGCTGGCCTGGGGGAACTGCTGGTGTGCCAGCGCGATAAGGTCATTCATTGGCATAGAACTCCAAAAACGGGAGAGAAAGAGAGCAGAGATCCAGACTGAGGAACAGCTCGTCCGCCAGCGGCAGCAACCCCGCTGGAGTGGTTATCGGCCGGGTTGGCAGGCTCGCCAGAAAATCCCGTGCCGGCTGGTTGCGGGTGGTGGCAATCAGGCTGATGACCAGCTCGGTTACGCCTTGCGCCCGCAGATGGTTTGCCAGTTGCGCCAGCAGCCAGTATTCAAAGCCGCGCCCCAGTACCCGGCAGCTGATGGCCAGGGTATCCAGCAGCGCCCTGCCCTCCTCGAGCGGGCGCACCACCAGCAGCGCCGTCATGCCGTGATCGGCGAATCGGTCTCGCAGGCCGGCCAGCCAGACATCGCCCCCCTCGGCGGCCAGCCGGGCCAGTTCCGCCGCCTGATAACGGCGGCCGGAGAGGTTGAACTGATTGGTCTTCTGGCTGAGCTGTTCGGCTCGCAACTGGTTGCCCGGCGAGAGCGGCTGCCAGTCGGCCTGCAGCGCCAATTGCCGCAGGAAGACGTGCTCGTCGCCCAGTTGCCGGCGCACTGCCTCGGCCTCGGCCTGGGCCTGATAGGAGTGCTGCCGCAGGCCGTCATCCCGGCTCTGGTGGCGACTGCACAGAGCTGGCAGCGTCAGCAGGGCATCCGGCCAGCTCCAGAGATCGGCCGGCGGGGTCATCACCATCACCTCGGGGCAGTTGGCCCGCACCTCGGCCCGCTCCAGCTCGCTGTCATCCCAGAAGACCAGGCTGTCCAGCCCGACATTGAGGCGGGCGGCCAGCCGCCGCAGCCCCTGGGATTTGGGCTCCCAGCCGATTTCGGCGGCGGCGATCTGCGCTCGTGTCAGCACCATGCCCGGATGCTCGTCAAACAGCCGCCACACATCGTCCGCCAGATTCTTGGAGCAGAGCGCCAGCACTATGCCCTGCCCGTGCCAATGGCTGGCCGCCTGCTGGAAGGCCTGGTAGAGCCGGCCCATCCCGTCCTGTCCCAGCAGGACGCCGCCGACACCGTCTTCGCCGACCACGCCGCCCCACAGGGTATTGTCGCAGTCGAGCACCAGCACCTTGTGGGCGGGTTGCTGCAACCGCTGCAGCAAGGGGAGAATCCACTGCGCCAGGCTGGCCAGACCGGCCATGGAGAAGGGGCAGGACATCAGATAGAGGTTGCGCCGATCGAAGCAGTGCTGGCGGCCATGCTGTTGCAGCCAGAGCGGCAGGTGCAGGTCGTCCAGGCCGGGTTGCTGCAGGCGCAGGCGGGCCATCTGCTGCTCGAACGCACTGGCCAGCGCGGCGAGCACGGCAGGGGCCGGGCCATAGACACAGAGCGGGGCATGGCTGCAGGCCCCCACCAGCAGATGATCCTGCGGGCGGCGCTGCAGATACTGCAACAGAGGCTGGCAGAGCGCGTCGACGAAGGCGGCAACCGCCAGCTGCTGATCGTCCTGCGCCAGACGGCCCCACTCCTGCAGGGTCCGGGCAGGCACCAGATCTTCCCACAGCCAGATGATGATGTGGGTCCCGGCCGCGGCATCGACGCTCTGGTGCATCAGGGTCTGCAACCACTGGCCGTGGGGGGCCACCTGCACTTCGCCGTATTCAGCCAGGGGTCGCCAGGCGAGATTGCCCGGCATCAAGAACGAACTGCCACTGAGATGAAGCATGGTCATCACCTTCCCCACTGCGCTACCGGAACCATCCCGGCGACCGACAAATGGGATGATCGTGTTTGATCTTCATGAAAAACAAAAGCTTTTTTGGCCGTATTCAGTAGTTGATGCTGACGTAGGGTACCTCGTCCACCTGCCACAGCTGCTTGAGGTAGACGGTCAGCACGAAGAAGAAGTTGGCCAGCAGGTTGGCGAACCGATAGAGGATGGGATCGAAGCGCACTCCGCTCTCTTCCAGCCGCACCAGCAGCCGCACCACCTTCTTGCTGCCGCAGCGGCACAGGTGCAGGGTCGGGATCGGCTGCGGCCCTTGCGGCAGCACGAAACCGGTGACCCGGCCGCGGCTCGCCTCGTTGTAGTGATCGTAACGCCCCTTCAGCCACGCCAGATCCTCCTCGAAGATGCCGAGCCTGCCGCGCACCGAGCCGTTGAGGTTGTAGATAAGCCGCTGCAGCGCCGCGAGATCCGCCTGCATGGGCGCAATCTCGGCCTCCGGAGCAAGGTGTGACAATACGGCGCCCACCTGACAGCAGAGCTCGTCGGTGGCGATCTCGTAGTCACACTGGAACTGGGTTTCGAAGATGAAGGGGTAGCAAAGCTCGCGCTTGTCTCTGGGCTTTTTCGGGTTCATGGGCTGGCCGGATCGGGAAAAAGGCCAGTTTGCCAGCCCCCGCAGGAGCTGGCAAACAGCCGGTCATGGTCCTCGATTCGAAACGGTTCAGACGCTCTTGCTGCTGGCATCCGTCGCCGGCTGGAACTGGCCGATCATCCGCAGCGCATCCAGCATCCGCTGGTTGAAGCTGGTGAAACTGCCCACCTGGGCCGGATCGCTCTGGCCACGGGCCGCCAGCACCGCCGGCGTCAGCGCCTGCTGCTGGGATGCAGGCAGCAGAGAATCCGCCTGCTGCTGCACCTGATCCAGCTTGGGCAGGTAGTCGGCCAGCGGCTTGAGCATCTCCTGCAGGGAGTGCGCCCCCTGATAGGTCTGGCTCAGCTTGAGACTCTGCTTGAGCTTGAGCGAATAGGAGGCCAGCTGGCTGTCATCCAGCTTCAGTTCGCCCGCCTTCTTCAACAGGTCGTCGAAATTGCCGGAGAAGAAGTTGCCGGCCAGATCGTCGATCCCCTTGACCAGCTTGCCGATGGAGTCCATCTCCTCGCTGCTCAGGTTGCCCTCCAGCGAGAAGCTGAAGCTCTGGCTCGACTTGAGGCTGAACTGGCTGCCGCTGTCATCCTTCTGGGACTTGGTCTGCCAGCTGTCGTTGAAGCGCAGCACCACCTTGTCGCCATCCTTGGTCTGGATCTCCAGCGAACCCTGCTGGCGACTGGCCATTTCGGCCTGCCCCATGTCGGTGGTGGAGACCTTGCCGAAGAACTCCTTCTCGAACTGATCGAGCCCCTCCTGGATCAGCTTGTAGCTCTGATCCATGCCGGTCTTGATGTCGGAATTGTCCGCCCAGTCGCCGAGCTGCTTCCTGGCATCGCCAAAGCCCTTGTCCACCCCCTTGCGAGCCTGCTCCATCATGCCGGTCAGGCTGTCGTCCGACTTGCCGTCGGCCCGGGCAGCCCCCAGCCGGCCGGTGACGAACTGCAGCACGTTGTCGGCCACCGACTGAAAGTCGAACAGGGTATCCGGGGTCACCGCCTCCGGCTGATCCTGTGCCTTGGGCGCCTTGTAGCCCTGACCATTGATCTCCAGCGCGAACTGCAGCGCCTGCTGCACCAGCACCTGCGCCCATTTCGGCGCCTTGTGCAACGAGACTTCGTCCTCGTTGTTTACCGGCTTCGAGTCCGCCTGCTGGGGCGATTTGGGAGCAACACCCACTCCCTTGGGTTGGGCCGCGCCCACTCCGTCGATCTGCATAATGTGTCCTCCCACCATGCCTGTAGATCAGCTATCGGCCTGACTGAACACTTCTTGACCACAAAATACTGGACAATCTGCGGCGGCCTTTTAAAATCGGGCCCCTTTGGGTGGCTGCAGGCTTCCCCCGATTTCGACCCGGCCAGACCGGTGTGCATGTGAGGTAAATCATGACCCAATCCCAGCAGGTTTCCGCCGACCCGGCGCCCCTTCGAACCCCGGCCGACTACCAGGCCCAGCTCGACGAGAAGCGCGAGCGCCTCTGCGGGTTGTTTGCCGACTTCACCCTGCCTGCGCTGGAAGTGCACGCCTCCCCCGCCGAACACTACCGGATGCGCGCCGAGTTTCGCATCTGGCACGACGGTGACGACCTGTACCACTGCATGTATGCGCCGGCTACCAAGGAGATCATCCGGGTCGACCAGTTCCCCACCGCCAGCCGCCTCATCAACCAGCTGATGCCGGTACTGCTGGAGGGGCTGCGCCCGCACCCCGTGCTGCGCCGCAAGCTGTTCCAGATCGACTACCTCTCCACCCAGTCCGGCCAGATCTGCGTCAGCCTGCTCTACCATCGCAAGCTGGAGAGCGAGTGGCAGCAGGCCGCCGAAGCGCTGCAGGCCGACCTGCGGGCCAAGGGGTTCGAGCTGCAGCTGATTGGCCGCGCCCACAAGCAGAAGATCTGCCTGGGGGAGGAGTTCGTCATCGAGCGGCTGACCGTGCAGGGCCGCCAGCTGGTCTACAAGCAGGTGGAAAACAGCTTCACCCAGCCCAACGCCGCCATCAACGAACAGATGCTGGGCTGGGCGCTGGACGTGACCAAGGGGAGCGAAGGCGACCTGCTGGAGCTCTACTGCGGCAACGGCAACTTCTCCATCGCCCTGGCGCAGAACTTCCGCAAGGTGCTGGCCACCGAGATCGCCAAGCCGAGCGTGGACTCCGCCCAGTTCAACATCGCCGCCAACGGCGTCGACAACCTGATCATCCTGCGCATGTCGGCCGAAGAGTTCACCATGGCGATGCGCGGCGAGCGGGAGTTCAACCGCCTCAAGGGGGTCGATCTGGGCGCTTACCAGTGCAACACCATCTTCGTCGACCCGCCCCGGGCCGGCCTCGACGACGCCACCGTCAAGCTGGTGCAAGATTACGACAACATCCTCTACATCTCCTGCAACCCCGAGACCCTGCAGGCCAACATGGCGGTGCTCGGCGAAACCCACGAGATCGCCCGCTTCGCCCTGTTCGATCAGTTCCCCTGGACTCACCATATGGAAGCCGGGGTCTATCTCAAGCGCAAAGCGGGTTGATGTCACAGGGGAAATCGCTTCGCCCTGTTCGATCAGTTCCCCTGGACTCACCACATGGAAGCCGGCGTCTATCTCAAGCGCAAGGCGGGTTGATGCCACCGGGGCACAGCTCCCCTCTCGACCAGCAAGACAGGGCCCGCGGGCCCTGTTTGATTATTTAACCCTGTGCATGGGGCGGCCGGAGCCGCTATGCTGGCGGCACGCGCATCCGCGCCACAGTCTGGGTGTCATGCCACCATGCAACGCATTCTTTTTGTTGAAGATGATCCCGAGATAGGCCAGCTCATCAGCAGCTGGCTGGCCCGCCACGACATGGAAGTGCTGCTGGAGCCGAGGGGCGATCTGGCGCTGGCCAGGGTCGAGGCCGAGCAGCCGGACCTGGTGCTGCTCGACATCATGCTGCCGGGTCAAGATGGTCTCTCCCTGTGCCGGGATCTGCGCCCGCGCTTTGCCGGCCCCATCGTCATGCTCACCTCGCTGGACAGCGACATGAACCAGATCCTGAGCCTGGAGCTGGGCGCCAACGACTACATCCTCAAGACCACGCCGCCCCCCGTGCTGCTGGCCCGGCTGCGGGTCCAGTTCCGCCAGCAGGGGCAACAGGCTCCGCAGCCCGTGGTCGCCGGCACGCCGCCCCAGCGCCTGCAGTTCGGCCGATTGCAGATCGACGGGCCGGGCCGGGACGTGCGCCTCGACGGCGACAGCATTCCGCTCTCCACCGCCGATTTCGATCTCCTGTGGGAACTGGCCTGCCACGCCGGCCAGATCCTGGGGCGGGAAGCGCTGTTTCGCAGCCTGCGCGGTCGCGACTACGACGGCCAGGATCGCAGCATGGACGTGGCCATCTCCCGCTTGCGCCGCAAGCTGGGGGACGATACCAGCAACCCGACCCGCATCAAGACGGTGCGCCAGAAGGGCTACCTGCTGGTGCCCCACGCCTGGGAATAAGCCCCGCCGAATGACCTTGATGCTCTCTGCTCCCTTCTCCCCTTGCGGGAGAAGGGTTGGGGATGAGGGGGCAACAAGGCAATGCCCAGACGCAATCCAGGCAAGAGGAGAACCCAATGCGCCGCCTGTTTATCCAGTTCTATCTGCTGCTGATCGGCTGTTTCACCCTGGCCATCCTGCTGGTCGGCATGGTCTATCAGGTCACCGCCGAGCGGGCAGGAGATCGCTATCTGGAGCGGATGATGCAGGGCTCCCTCGGCCTGCTCACCGGCGAGCTGGCCCGCTTGCCGCCGGAACACTGGCCCGCCCGCATGGCGGAGCAGAGCCGCCAGCTCACCCTGCCGCTACAGATCGGCGCCCTCGCCAACCAGCCGTTGGCCAACGAGGATCAGGCCTTCCTGGAGGCCGGCAACATCGTCATCGTCGAGGAGGATGACACCTTCCTGCAGCGCATTCCGGGCACCGATCAGGTGCTGATCGTCGGCCCCGTGCCCTATCTCTCCTACCTGCACGAGCTGCACTGGGTCGATGTGGGGCTGCTGCTGGTCATCGGTCTCTCGCTGGGGCTGCCGATCCTGCTCTGGCTGCGTCCGCACTGGCGCGGCCTGCAGCAGCTCGAACAGACCGCCCGCCGGGTCGGTGACGGCGATCTCTCCTGCCGCACCCGCTTGCCGCCCGGCAGCAGCCTGAGCAGGGTCGGCCGCACCTTCGACCAGATGACCGAGCAGCTGCAGGCCATGCTGGCCAGCCGCAAGCAGCTGACCGACGCCATCGCCCACGAGCTGCGCACCCCGCTGGTGCGGCTGCGCTACCGGCTCGCCATGCTGGATCCGGCGCCCTCGGCCGAGGAGCAGCAGGGGCTGGAGCGGGATCTCGGCGCGCTGGACGCCCTCATCGAGGAGATGCTCACCTACGCCAGGCTCGATCGCCCCGAGCTGCCACTGCAGTGCAGCGAGCTGGAGCTCGGCAGCTGGGCCGGCAGCCGCCTCGCCGACTGGCAGGCGCTGCGGCCGGACAAGCGGCTCGACTTAGTGCGCCCGGCCATGGCCCTGCCCTGGCGCGGCGATACTCGCCTGCTGGATCGGGCGCTGGAGAACCTCATCGGCAACGCCCTGCGCCACGCCGCCGGCCGGGTGACCCTCAGCATGGCGCGTCAGCAGGATCACTATCTGCTGGAGGTGGCCGACGACGGCGCCGGTATCGATCCGGCGCTGGCGCCGCAGATCTTCGAGCCCTTCGTGCGGCTGGATAAGAGCCGCGACCGACGCACCGGCGGCGCCGGGCTGGGGCTGGCCATCGTGCGCAGCATCGCCCGCCACCACGGCGGCGAGGTGCAACTGCTGCCAAGCAGCAGCGGTGCCCGTTTCTGCCTGATGCTGCCTGTACATTTGGATACAAACCGTCACCAGTCACTCACTGAACCGCAGGTCGAACAGCCCTAGGATGAAGTCATGGAGAAACGCTCCATGTCATCAACCCGAATGAGGAACTGGAATATGAACAAGCTGATCCCCCTGAGCCTGGCTGCTGTCTTCGCCCTGACCTCCGGCTTCACCATGGCTGCCACCCCGACCAAGGCTGCCGCTCCCCAGGCTACCCAGACCAAGGTCGTGAAAAAACACCACAAGGCTGCCCACGCCAAGGCGCCGGCCGTCAAGGTTGCTCCCAAGACCAAGTAATCGACCAACAAGCTTCCCGTAATAAAAAGGGGCCCCGACATGGGGCCCCTTCTGTTTTCTGCGCGCTTGCCTTGGCTCAGCCCAGCATATAGTCCGCCGGCAGGGCGATGCGGGCCACCCCGGACTCCACCGCCGCCAGTGCCACGGCACGGGCGACGCGCGGCAGCAGACGGGCATCCATCGGCTTGGGAATGACGTAGTCCTTGCCGAAGGCCAGCTCGCTGACGCCGGCGGCGGTCAGCACCTCGGCCGGTACCGGCTCTTTGGCCAGACCACGGATCGCCTCGACCGCGGCGATCTTCATGGCATCGTTGATGCGGCTGGCACGGGCGTCGAGGGCGCCACGGAAAATGAAGGGGAAGCAGAGCACGTTGTTGATCTGGTTCGGATAGTCGGAACGACCGGTGCCCATGATGAGATCCCTGCGCACTGCATGAGCCAGCGCCGGCTTGATCTCGGGATCCGGGTTGGAGCAGGCGAAGATCACCGGGTTGGGCGCCATCAGCGCCACCGCCTCGGCGGGCAGCACATCCGGGCCGGAGACACCGACGAACACGTCCGCCCCGTCGATCACTTCCATCAGGGTGCGCAGGGGGGTGTCATTGGCGAAGCGCTGCTTGTACTGGTTGAGATCGGTGCGACCGCTGTGGATGACGCCCTGACGATCCAGCATGAAGATGTTGTGGGGCTTGGCACCACACTTGATCAGCAGCTCCATGCAGGCGGTGGCGGCAGCCCCGGCGCCCATGCAGACGATGCGGCTGTCACCAATCTGCTTGCCCTGCACTTCCAGCGCGTTGAGCAGGCCGGCGGCGGTGACGATGGCAGTACCGTGCTGATCATCGTGGAACACCGGGATGTCGCAGCGCTCGATCAGCGCCTGCTCGATCTCGAAGCACTCGGGGGCCTTGATGTCTTCCAGGTTGATGCCGCCGAAGGTGTCGGCGATGGCAGCAACGGTGTCGATGAACTGCGCGCTGGTCTCGTGCTTCACTTCGATGTCGATGGCGTCGATGCCGGCAAAGCGCTTGAACAGCAGGGCCTTGCCCTCCATCACCGGCTTGGAGGCCAGCGGACCCAGATTGCCCAGCCCCAGGATGGCGGTGCCGTTGGAGATGACGGCCACCAGGTTGCCCTTGCCGGTGTAGCGGTAGGCATCGGCCGGGTTGGCGGCGATCTCGCGCACCGGCTCGGCAACGCCCGGGCTGTAGGCCAGCGCCAGATCGCGGGCGGTCTCGGCGGGCTTGGTGAGGGCGATGGCGATTTTGCCCGGCACGGGCTGGGCGTGGTAATCGAGTGCTTGTTGACGAAGATCGTGACGCTGATCGGACATGGGGGACCCCGATACGGTAGTGAATTGAGTGGTGCATTGGCTCGCCCACAGGCGAGGGCTGGGGATCATAAAGAAAACCATCGGGCTTTCACAGAGGAAAGTATCGTCACCCAGCCACTGACAAGCCAGTAATTAGCATGTCATACCAACCAAGAATACCCATTTAGTTATAGATATGGTTTCACCCCATCACCGGAATGCCGGCTTTCGCCTCCGCCTGTCTGGCGATCGCCTCCGTCATGCCCTGGAAGATGAAGAGGTGGAACGGCAGCATGGCGAGCCAGTAGGCCAGCCCCCAGGCCCCCTGTGGATGCCAGTGGGCCGTCACCTTGAGCCGGGTCAGCCCCGACTCTTCCGGCAGTATGTTGAACTCCAGCCGGCCGACGCCGGGGGCTCGCATGTTGAACAGCAGATCCAGCCTGCGCCCCTCGTCCACCCCGAGGATCTGCCAGGAGTCCAGCATGTCCCCCTTCACGAAGCGATCCGGGTTGGTGCGACCGCGGGTCAGCGCCGGGCCGCCGATCAGATGATCCATCCATTCGCGCACCACCCACAGCTGGTTCATGTAGAAGTAGCGCTGCTCGCCCCCCAGCTGCTGCAGCACCTGCCACACCACCTCCGGCGAGGCGAGGCAGATGGCATCGCCGCTGGCGGTGCGGTCATAGAAGCCGTACTCGGGGTGGCGCCAGCGCAGGCCGAGCGGGGTCTCCTCCCCCTGCTGCTCGGCGCCCAGCTGCTGCTCCAGAGAGAGGCTCTCGGCCAGCGCCTCGTCGAAGCTGAGCAGGGTTTGCGGCAGCAGGGCCCGCAGCGGGCCGTCGTCGGCCGGGATGTCGTGCTTGAGGCCGCCCACCAGCGCCTTGGCCACCGGCTGCGGCACCGAGGTGACAAACTGCAGCCACCAGGCGGAGAGGCGCGGGCTGAGAAACGGCAGCGGGATAATGGGGCAGCGCTTGCCGATGTGGGCGGCGAACTTCTGCAACTGCTGCTGATAGCTGAGCAGCTCGGGACCGGCGGCGTTGAAGATCTGGCCGTCCACCCCTTCAGCCTCCACCAGCCCGCCCAGATAGTGCAGCAGGTTCGAGAGCGCAATGGGCGGCGTGCGCGAGCGCACCCACTTAGGTGTCACCATCATCGGCAGGTTGAACACCAGATCCCGCATCACCTCAAACGCCGCCGAGCCGGGCCCTATGATGATGCCGGCGCGCAGCTCCACCGTCGGCACGCCGGCGCCCCGAAACAGCTCGCCGCAATAACGGCGGGAGTTGAGGTGGCGACTGTTGCACTGCGCCGGCTGGATGGCGCCCAGATAGATGATGCGGCGCACCCCGGCGGCGCGGGCGGCGGCGGCGAAGTTCTTCACCCCCTGCTGCTCCAGCCGGTGGAAGTCGGCTCCCGCCCCCATGGCGTGCACCAGATAGAAGACGGTGTCGATGCCGGCCAGGGCGGGCAGCAATGTGATCGGCTTGAGGCTGTCGGCAAGACGAAACTCCACCCCGGGTGGCAGACGGCAGGGGCGCCGCGCCCCGGCAATCACCCGATAACCCAGTTCTTGCAGATGGGGCACCAGGTAAGAACCTATGTAGCCCGCCGCCCCCATCACCAGACAATCACGCATCTGCACACTCCCTGTCTTGCCCATGTTACCGCCCCTCATCTTCGCCCCTGCTCCCTCGCAGGGAGAAAGGAGAGTCCCACCATAGGGCAAAGCGGGCCGTTACAGAACGCCGACCAATAAAAAAGGCGCCCATTGGGCGCCTTTTTCAGAATTCTTCAGAAGTAGAATTACTTCTTGGTGGTCATCGCACCGAAACGCTTGTTGAACTTGTCTACGCGGCCGCCGCTAGAAACTTCTTTCTGCTTGCCGGTATAGAACGGGTGGCACTCGGAGCACACGTCCAGGTTCAGATCTTTACCCAGGGTAGAGAAGGTGTTGATGACGTTACCGCAAGAGCACTTGGCGGTGATGGCTACGTAGTCAGGATGGATACCAGCTTTCATGGACAACCTCAATTATCAGGCCGTGTCGCTATCCGATCTTCTGTCGGACACCACACGATTGTTGAACACAGTTTCAAAGGCTGCGAATAATATAGGAAATGCCTGAGTTCAGGCAAGTGGCTTCGCAGAAAAAATAGGCAATCTCTGGTGAATTCTTCCCAAACGCTGGATCTGGTTCGTGTGGCTGTGCCGGTGCCGTTACGCCGTCACTTCGACTATCTCTCCCCCCTGCCTTTGCCTGCCCCCGGCTGCCGGGTCGAGATCCCGTTCGGCCCGCAAACCCTGGTCGGGCTGGTGGTGGATCACCCGGCCGACAGCCAGGTGCCGTGCAACAAGCTCAAGCCGATCAAACGCGTGCTTGATAGCGCCCCCGTGCTGGGGCCCGACATTCTGGCGCTGATGGCCTGGAGCGCCAGCTACTACCAGCACCCGCTGGGGGAGGTACTGCCCCACGCCCTGCCGGTGCTGGTGCGCAAGGGGGAGCCCGCCGCCTACCGCGAGCTGGAATTCTGGTTTGCCACCGAGGCCGGCATGGCGGTCGATCTCAACGAGCTCAAGCGGGCGGCCAAGCAGCAGCAGGCGCTCGCCCTGCTGCGCAAGGGGCCGCAGACCCCCTCCGCCCTCAAGCAGGAGGAGATCCAGAGTGCTGCGCTCACCGCGCTGGAGAAGAAGGGGCTGCTGGAGAAGCGTTCGCTGGAGCCGAGCCACGACGGCGACTGGGTCGCCCGCTTCGAGCCTGGCGAGGGGCTGCGTCTCAACGGCGAACAGGCGCTGGCGGTCTCCGCCATCACCAGCCAGAGCGACCAGTTTGGCGCCTTCCTGCTGGATGGCATCACCGGCTCCGGCAAGACCGAGGTTTACCTGAGCATCCTCGAGCCCCTGCTCAAGGCAGGCAAGCAGGCACTGGTGATGGTGCCCGAGATCGGCCTCACTCCGCAGACCATCAACCGCTTCCGGCGCCGCTTCAACGTGCCGGTGGTGGCGATGAACTCCGCCATGAACGATCGGGAGCGGCTCGACGCCTGGCTGGCCTGCCGTGACGGCGGCGCGGCCATCCTGATCGGCACCCGTTCTGCGGTGTTCACCCCGTTTCACAACCTCGGCATCATCATCATCGACGAGGAGCACGACGGCTCCTTCAAGCAGCAGGACGGTTTTCGCTACCATGCGCGGGATCTGGCGGTGATGCGGGCCCATCGCGCCGGCATTCCCATCCTGCTGGGCTCGGCCACCCCGTCGCTGGAGACATTGCACAACGCCCGCAGTGGCAAGTATCACCATCTCACCCTGACTCGCCGCGCCGGCAATGCCCAGACTGCCCGCCAGGTGATCCTGGACATCAAGAACGTGCGGCTGCAGGCCGGGCTCTCCCCCCAGCTGGAACAGCTGATGGCGGAACATCTGGCGGCGGGCAATCAGGTGATGCTGTTTCTTAACCGCCGTGGCTATGCTCCGGCTCTGATTTGCCACCAGTGCGGCTGGAGCGCCGCCTGCGAGCGTTGTGACGCCTGGTACACCTGGCACCAGGCCGGACGGCGGCTGCACTGCCACCACTGCGACAGCGTGCGCCCGCTGCCCCACCACTGCCCCGAGTGTGGCAGCAACGAGCTCATCGGTTCAGGTGTGGGTACCGAACAGCTGGAACAGCTGCTCGGCACCGTGTTTCCGCACTATCCGGTGGTGCGCATCGATCGGGACAACACCCGTCGCAAGGGAGAGCTGGAGACCCACCTCGGTGACATCAAGGCGGGCAAGTACAAGATCCTGATCGGCACCCAGATGCTGGCCAAGGGCCACCACTTCCCGGATGTGACGTTGGTCGGGCTGCTGGATGTGGATGGCGCGCTATTCAGTGCCGATTTTCGCGCCGCCGAGAAGCTGGCCCAGCTCTACACCCAGGTGGCGGGCCGTGCCGGCCGCGCCAGCAAGCCGGGGCTGGTGGTGCTGCAGAGCCACCATCCCGAACACGCTCTGCTGCAGGATCTGACCCAGAACGGCTATGGCCACTTCGCCGACACGGCGCTGAAAGAGCGCCGCCTGCTGGGGCTGCCACCGTTCAGCTATCAGGGGCTGTTTCGGGCCGAGGCCAATGGCCGCGACGAGGTACAGCTGTTCCTCAGCCGCCTCGCCGATACCCTGCGCAGCGCCCGTTATCCCCATGTTCAGGTGCTCGGGCCCATCAGCGGCTTCATGGAGCGCAAGGCGGGCAAGTTCCGCATGCAGTTGCTGGTGCAGGGGCCAAACCGGGCACCACTGGCCCAGCTACTGGACTGGGCGGTGAAGGAGCTGGAGGGGTGGCCAGAGACCAAGCGGGTACGCTGGAGCCTCGACATCGACCCCACCGAGCTGAACTGAGTCAGGCTCTAGTAGCTGATGGTGAAGCGGCCGCTGGCGCGCTTCGTCAGCGACCGGGTTTGCCATGCGAGTGCAGGGGTCAGACCCGCAGGTCGACCTGCTGCACCCAGCCTCCCTTGCCTTGCTCGGTCACATAGAGACCGGACTGGCGCAGCACCCCCTGATTGCCGCTTTCCCCCAGATGGTTAAAGGGGGTGTCGAGGGGATGCAGCAGGATGGCGCCGATCCCCAGCTCCACCAGGGCGATGGGGGACTGTTCCGGCTGCCAGAACTGCAGCGCCGAGAACTGGCTGTCCCGCTCGTCCAGCACCCCGTTGCCATCCTCATCCAGGGTCGCCAGCTCGCCAAAACCGTTGCCGGAACGGGCCCCAAACAGCTCGCCGCCATCATCTATGGTGCCGTTGCCATTGCGATCCAGAGCCACGAAGCCGCTCCCTTCACTCAGGCCGGGCAGGCTGTCCGCCTTGCCATCCTGATCGATGTCGAAATTGACCCGGGCGTCGGTCAGGCCGGCTATCTTGCCGTCCAGGCTGAGCACCAGCGGATCCTTGAGGGCATTGAGGGTGGTGCGACGCTGGCTGATGTCGAGCTGGCGCCAGTCCAGCACAAAACCGAGATCCAGCTGCAAGGTCTGGCCATCCTGGGTCTGCAAGTTCGCCGCAGCCACCACGTTGAGCTGCTCTTTTTGCAGCAGGCTGTCGGTCACCTCCACCAGCTGATCCGGCTCGGCGGCGGGCGGGGTCCCCTCACCCGTCGGCGCGGGGACTCCCTCCGCGCTCTGGTCGGCCGGTTTGATCGGGCCCGGCAGCTCTATCTCGTGGCCCAGCATCGCCTCGATCATCAGCTTGATGAGCCGCTGGCGGTTGTCGAGCCCGTCGTTGGGAATGCCATCCTGTTCGCCCTTGTCGGTCTCGGCAGGCTTGGTTGGCGCAGGTGTGGGGGCCGCTGGCACCGGGCTGGCAGCAGTGCGGCTGGCCATCTGCAGCGTCAGCAGGCTGCTGCGGGTGAAGGTGAGCTGGCTGCCACCGGCAGCCGCTGGCGTCGAGTCCGCCGGCGCCGTGGCTGGGGACTGCGCCTGGCTGGCAGCCGGCACGGGGCCGAGCCGGCGCACCTTGCGGGACTGCGCCTGTTGCTGCTGGTATTGTACCTCCCCCTGGAGGTCGTAGTGATCGATGCGCATATCTTCGCCCTCGGCGCCATACATCTGGTCAGTTATCGACCATCTGCCGAAGGGGGCTTAACACCGATTGGCTATATCAGGAGGCTGCGGCATCGGCATCTGCACATAACCGCCCCCGCTGGCGGCAATGAAAAGGGAGGCTTGAGCCTCCCTTGTCGTTCATGTTGTCACCGTGGTCATTGCACCGGTTGGGAAACCCCTTCCAGCCGCACTTCCACCCGCCGATCCGGTGCCAGACAGGCGATCAGCGCCGGTTTGGAGCCGCTGCTGCAGTTGTTGCCGGTGATCGGAGAGGACTTGCCGCGCCCCTCGACCCGCACCTTGTCGGCAAACAGTCCCTTGGCGATCAGGTAGTCGGCGACGCTGCGGGCACGCTGCTCGGAGAGCGCCTGGTTGTAGGCGTCGGAGCCGATGCGATCGGTGTGGCCGATCACGGTCGCCACCCCGTCTTTCGGATTGGCCGCCACGATCTGGCTGAACAGGTTGTCGAGCGCCTGGCTGGCAGCCGGCTTCAGGGTCGCCTTGTTGAATTCGAACAGTACGTCCGAGCTCAGGCTGAAGGTCTTGGGCACCACCACCACGGCGGGAGCAGGCGCCGCAGCCGGGGCCGGTGCGGGCGCCGCCACTTCGCCGCCCTGCTGGCCGAAGCGATAGATCATGGCAAACGCCAGCATGCCGTTGTCCATCTCGATGCCGGAACGATCGAGGGAGGTATCCCCGAGCGGGGTGGTGTACTGGTATTCGAGGCGGGCGGCCCAGTCACGGTCGATGGCGTATTCGGCCCCCAGCGCCCCGACGAACACGGCGCCATGCTTGTTGCCGGTATCCTTGATGAAGTCGGTAGCCGTCTGGGCCGACAGTTCGCTGTTGGTCCAGGCGTAACCACCGCCGATCCGGCCATAGAGATCCAGCGCATCGTTGACCGGGAACCCTATCTTCATGGTGGTCTGGATCATCTGGCTCTTGGCTTCCCCTTCCACCCTCACCCCGCTCAATTCGCCGGACGAGGTGTACTTGCCGAACCAGTCATAACCGAATTCGAAGCCCAGGTTGGGGTTGAGCTGATAGCCGGCAAAGGCGCCCAGCCCGAGCGTATCCTTGCTGGTGCTGGTGTTCTGCAGCGCCCCCAGGGTGTCGGAGACGACCTGCTTCTGATCCACGTCGAAGAACTTGGACCAGCCGGCCTTGCCGCCGGCGTACCAGGTGTTGTCCTGAGCGGCAGCCTGCACGGCCCCGCTGACGAGCAGGCCGCTGACCAGCACGGCAAGTATCGATTTGTTCATGGTGAAAGCCTCTGCAATGAGTCGTGATGGGCGCTCTTGCGCCTCTCTTCCCTGATGGGGCAAACCCGGCCCCGTCCATCAGGTTATCCCATCTGTTGCCAGCCTCAAATGACTTGGGACTCAAGAGTGTGAAGCACCCGGCATTCCCGGCAGGAAAACGCCCCATGCAGGGGGTATCCGCGGATGTGCCGGCCAGCGCCATGAAAAAGGGAGGCCGATGGCCTCCCTCTTGCTGCTTGCAACGCACCTAGCTGGCCAGAAACAGCCGGTAGGCGGGGTCGTCACTCACCTCTTTCCAGCCGTAGCCAATCTCGTGCAGGTAGTCGTGGAAGGCGGCCACGTCCTCGTCCGGCAGCTCGAAAGCACAGAGCACCCGGCCGTAGTCGGCGCCGTGGTTGCGATAGTGGAACAGGCTGATGTTCCAGCGACAACCCAGGGTCTCCAGAAAGCGCATCAGGGCGCCCGGCTGCTCCGGAAACTTGAAGCTGTAGAGGCGTTCACCGAGGGGCCGGGCCGGGCGGCCGCCAATCATGTAGCGCACGTGGTTCTTGGCCAGCTCGCTCTCGGTCATGTTGACCACCGGATAGCCGTTGCCACCGAGCTGATCGATGATCTGGCCCAGCTCCTCGTCACCGCCGGTGAGGCGCACCGAGACGAACAGCGACGCCTGCTCGGCATCCGCATAGCGATAGTTGAACTCGGTCACCATGCGCGGCCCGAGCTGACGGCAGAAGTCGAGGAAGGCCCCCTTGCGCTCGGGGATGGTCACCGCCAGCATGCCCTCGCGCTTCTCGCCGATCTCGCAGCGCTCCGACACGTAGCGCAGGCTGTGGAAGTTGACGTTGGCGCCGGACAAAATGGCCGCCATCCGCCCCCCTTTCACCTGCTCCCGCTCGCTGTAGGCCTTGAGGCCGGCCAGCGACAGGGCCCCCGACGGCTCGGCGATGGCACGGCAGTCGTCGAAGATGTCTTTCAGCGCGGCGCAGATCTGGTCGTTGGAGACGGTCACCACCTCATCCAGATACTGGTTGCACAGGCGGAAGGTCTCCTCGCCGATGCGCTTGACCGCCACCCCGTCCGCAAACAGCGAGACCCGTTCCAGATTGACCGGCTCGCCGGCCGCCAGCGCGGCCTTGAGGCAGGCGGAGCCCTCCGCCTCCACCCCGATCACCTTCACATCCGGCAGCAGCTGCTTGATATAGACCGCCACCCCGGCAGCCAGGCCGCCGCCGCCCACCGGCACGAACACGTGGGTGAGGTGGGTATCCTGCTCCAGCAGCTCCTTGCCGATGGTGCCCTGCCCGGCGATCACCTCGACGTCGTCAAACGGCGGGATCAGGGTGTAGCCCTCCAACTCGGCGAGGCGGCGGCTCTCGCCGTACGCCTCGTCGAAGCTGTTGCCAAACAGCATGACGTTGCCGCCCTGACGGCGCACCGCGTCGATCTTGATGTCCGGCGTGGTCTTGGGCATCACGATGATCGCCTTGATACCGAGCTTGGCGGCCGACAGGGCGACCCCCTGGGCGTGGTTGCCAGCAGAGGCGGCGATGACGCCGCGCGCCTTCTGCTCCTCGGTCAGGGTGGCGATCTTGTGGTAGGCGCCGCGCAGCTTGAAGGAGTGGACCGGTTGCAGGTCCTCCCGCTTCAGGCTGACGTGATTGCCGAGCCGCTCGGAGAGTTTCTTCAGGGTTTGCAGGGGGGTGACCCGTGCCGCCTCATAGACGGGAGAGAGCAACACCTTGCGTAGATAATCCGCCGCAGAAACCATGGTTTATTCCCCCAGCATCGAACGATCGCGCACCGCACCTTTATCGGCGCTGGTGGCGAACATGGCGTAGGCGCGCAGGGCAAAGGAGACCTGACGCTGGCGATCGAGCGGCTTCCAGCCACGGGCTTCGACGGCGACGCGGCGGGCAGCCAGCACGCTGTCGGCCACCTCCAGCACCATGCTGCGGGCCGGGATGTCGATGTTGATGATGTCGCCATCCTCCACCAGACCGATAGTGCCGCCGGAGGCCGCCTCCGGCGAGACGTGGCCGATGGAGAGACCCGAGGTGCCGCCGGAGAAGCGACCGTCGGTGATCAGGGCGCACGCCTTGCCAAGCCCCATGGACTTGAGATAAGTGGTGGGGTAGAGCATCTCCTGCATGCCAGGGCCCCCTTTCGGGCCTTCGTAGCGGATCACCACCACTTCACCGGCCTTGACGGTGCCATCCAGAATGCCCGCAACCGCCGTGTCCTGGCTCTCGAATACCCGGGCCGGGCCACGGAAGGTGAGGTTCTCCTCATCCACCCCGGCAGTCTTGACGATGGCACCGTTCAGCGCCAGGTTGCCGGCGAGCACGGCCAGGCCCCCTTCCAGGCTGTAGGCGTTGTCCAGCGAGCGGATGCAGCCTTCGGCGCGGTCCAGATCCAGCTCCGGCCAGCGGCAATCCTGGCTGAAGGCCTTGGTGGTGCGGATCCCGGCCGGGCCGGCGCGATAGAAGTCCACCACCTCCTGACTGGGCTGGCGGCTGACGTCGTATTCGGCCAGCAGCTCCACCAGCGAGGTCCCCAGCACGTTGCGGGTATCCCCGTGCACCAGACCCGCTTTTTCCAGCTGGCCCAGAATGGCGACCACGCCGCCGGCACGGTGCACGTCTTCCATGTGGTATTTCTGGGTGGAGGGCGCCACCTTGCACAGCTGGGGCACCTTGCGCGACATGCGGTCGATGTCGGCCATGGTGAAGTCGACGCCCGCCTCCTGGGCCGCCGCCAGCAGGTGCAGCACGGTATTGGTGGAGCCGCCCATGGCGATGTCGAGCGCCATGGCGTTCTCGAACGCCGCCTTGGTGGCGATGTTGCGCGGCAGCGCCGAGGCATCGTCTTGCTCATACCAGCGCTTGGCCAGGGTCACGATGCGCTGGCCCGCCAGCTTGAACAGCTGCTCGCGGTCGCTGTGGGTCGCCAGCAGCGAGCCATTGCCCGGCTGGGAGAGACCCAGCGCCTCGGTCAGACAGTTCATGGAGTTGGCGGTGAACATGCCGGAGCAGGAGCCGCAGGTGGGGCAGGCGCTGCGTTCCACCTGTTCGCTCTGGGCGTCGGAAACCTTGGGGTCGGCGCCCTGGATCATGGCGTCCACCAGGTCCAGCTTGATGATCTGGTCGGAGAGTTTGGTCTTGCCCGCTTCCATCGGGCCGCCGGAGACGAAGATCACCGGGATGTTGATGCGCAGGGCGGCCATCAGCATCCCCGGGGTGATCTTGTCGCAGTTGGAGATGCAGACCATGGCGTCGGCGCAGTGGGCATTGACCATGTACTCCACCGAATCGGCGATCAGCTCGCGCGATGGCAGGGAGTAGAGCATGCCGCCGTGGCCCATGGCGATGCCGTCATCCACGGCGATGGTGTTGAACTCCTTGGCCACCCCGCCTGCGGCTTCGATCTCGCGGGCCACCAGTTGGCCCAGATCCTTGAGGTGAACGTGGCCCGGAACGAACTGGGTGAAGGAGTTGACCACGGCGATGATGGGCTTGCCGAAATCCTGATCGGTCATTCCGGTGGCGCGCCACAGGGCGCGGGCCCCGGCCATGTTACGTCCGTGGGTGGTGGTGGCGGATCTCAACTTCGGCATGTCTCTACTCCCTGAATGCCCAGCGGGCTCATTATCTTTGGAAATGAAAAGTGACTCTCGGATCGGGAATCGATCCTGGTGAGGGCACAGCGCAGTGCCCTGACCGGAAGCGACTCGGGGAGGCATGGCGCCTCCCCTCTGCAATCAGTCGTTAACTGGCGTCAGCCAGCCCCACTTGTCCTCGGTCTGGCCATTGAACAGGCCAAAGAAGGCGTTTTGCAGCTGCTCGGTCACCGGGCCGCGGCAGCCAGCGCCCACCTTCATCCGATCGACGGAGCGCACCGGGGTCACCTCGGCCGCCGTGCCGGTCATGAAGATTTCGTCTGCGACATAGAGAGCCTCGCGGGGCAGCGCCTGCTCGCGCACCTCGTAACCCAGATCGCGGGCCAGCGTCATGATGGTGTCACGGGTGATGCCGGGCAGGATGGCGGCGGTAGCGGGCGGGGTAAACAGCACGCCGTTCTTTACCAGGAACAGGTTCTCCCCCGCCCCTTCGCTCAGGTAGCCGTTCACGTCCAGCGCCAACCCCTCGGCGAAGCCGTTGCGCTTGGCCTCCCGGCTGATCAGCTGGGAAGAGAGGTAGTTGCCGCCCGCCTTGGCGCCGGTGGGAATGGTGTTGGGAGCGAGCCGGTTCCAGGAGGTAACACAGACATCCACCCCGTTTTTCAGCCCCTCTTCCCCCAGATAGGCGCCCCACGGCAGGGCGGCCACCATCAGGTCGGCCTTGGCATCCAGCGGCGGATGCAGCCCCAGCCCCACGTTGCCGACAAAGGCCAGCGGGCGCAGATAGCCGCTCTTCAGGCCGTTCTCGCGCACCACGGTGCGGCAGGCTTCATTCACGTCGGCCTCGCTGTAGGGAACATCCATCCAGTAGATCTTGGCGGAGTCGAACAGGCGGCGGGTGTGCTCCTGCAGACGGAAGATGCAGGTCCCCTTGGGGGTATCGTAGGCGCGCACCCCCTCAAACACCGAGGAGCCATAGTGCAGGGCGTGGCTCATCACGTGCACCTGGGCATCCTGCCAGGGCACCAGTGTGCCGTTGAACCAGATGTATTGCGGGTGAGTGGCTGATTGGGAAGGCTGTGACATTGGCTTGGCTCCTTAAGCTCTGATCCGGGGTTGCTGTTCCAGTGCATCGACCCGGGAAACGTCCACCAGCTTCACCAGCTGGCTCCACAACTGCTGGATGGGACGCACCGACTCGACAGTAACCGTGATCCGCAGTTGTTGGCAATCCTGCTCCATGTTGAGGGCGCAGAGGTTGAAACCGCGGTGACGAACCACCCGCAGCACCCGCTCCATCACTTCAGGTCTGGGCTGGGCATGGATTTGCAAGGTATTGAACTGACTCATGGGCGTAGCTCCATCATCTGGTGGTTGGCGACTCCTGGCGGAACCAGGGGCCAGACGTTTTCTTCCTCTGAAATGGCCACATGCAGCAGGTAGGCACTCTCGCTGGCCAGCAGGCGATCGAGGGCGCCGGCTATCTGATCCTTGCATGTGATGGTTTCGCCGGGGATGCCGAAGGCGGCAGCCAGGGCGATGAAATCGGGGTTGTCGGAGAGGATGGTCTCGCTGTAGCGGCCGTCGAAGAACAGCTCCTGCCACTGGCGCACCATGCCGAGGCGCTGGTTGTCCAGCAGCACCATCTTCACCTTGAGCTGGGCCCGGCGGATGGTGCCAAGCTCCTGCACGTTCATCATGAAAGAGCCATCGCCGCTCACCAGCACCACTTCATCCTCCGGGCGCGACATCTTGGCGCCGATGGCGGCCGGCAGGCCGAAGCCCATGGTGCCGAGACCGGCGCTGGAGAGGTGGTTGCGCGGGCTGGTGAAGCGCATGTGCTGGGCCACCCACATCTGATGCTGACCCACGTCGCAGGCCACCACGCTGGTCTCCGGCAACCTGGCAGAGAGCTGCTTGAGCAGCGCCGGGGCATAGATGGGCTGACCGGGATGGTCGTAGCGAAAGGCATACTCGCGGGCCATGTTCGCGCAGTGCTCACGCCATGGGTCGATGGAGAGGGACATGGCGAGGCGCGGCAGCACCTGTTTGAGATCCTGGGTGATGCCCACCTCGGCGGCGCGGCGCTTGCCGAACTCGGCGGCGTCCACATCGAGGTGGATCACCTTGGCTTCGGGGGCGAACTCCTCCAGCTTGCCGGTCACCCGATCATCGAAACGGGCCCCCACCACCAGCAGCAAGTCGCACTGCTGCACCGCATAGTTGGCGGCCTTGGTGCCGTGCATGCCGAGCATGCCGAGATAAACGGGGCTGTCGGGATCCAGCGCCCCTATCCCCTTGAGGGTGGTGACCGCCGGCATGCCGGTCGCGGCGGCAAACTCGCGCAGCTGCTGTTCGGCATTGGCCATGCCCACTCCGCCGCCGACGTAGAGCACCGGGCGCTCGGCGGCGGCCAGCAGGGTACGGGCAGCCGTCAGTTCGGCCTGGCTCAGATGCTCGGGCTCTGCCACCGCAAACAGCGGGCTCTGGGTTGGCACCTTGGCCAGTTGCACATCCTTGGGCAGGTCGATCAGCACCGGGCCCGGGCGCCCCTCACTGGCGATGGCGAAGGCTTCGGCGATCACCTGCGGCAGATCGGCCACATCGGTCACCATGAAGGAGTGCTTGGTGCAGGAGAGGGACATGCCGAGCACATCGACCTCCTGAAACGCATCGGTCCCGACGGCGGCGCAAGGCACCTGACCGCTGATGGCCACCAGCGGCACCGAATCGAGCAGCGCCTCCGCGAGGCCAGTTACCAGATTGGTGGCGCCGGGGCCGGAGGTGGCGATGCAGACCCCCACCTGACCGGAAGCGCGGGCATAACCCACCGCCGCCATGGCGGCACCCTGCTCGTGGCGACAGAGCTGATGGGCCAGGCCACCGTCATACAGGGCATCGTAGACCGGCATGATGGCCCCGCCCGGGTAACCAAACACCTGAGTCACACCTTGTTGCTTGAGAGCCTGTACCAAAAACTGCGCGCCGTTCATCTGGAAAATCCTGTCCTGTGGTCGAAAAAAAACCCCCGAGCTGTGAGGCTCGGGGGTCGCTTGTTTCGTTCTGTCCGGTGGTGGGTCTATCCCTTGTTCCGTGCAGCTAAACGAGCCCCGAGCGGTGAGATAATAATCACCACTAGGACCACAATAATGCTGACGAAACGGGAGGCCATGTTCATAGTTACAACCGGAAATCCTGTGAAATGGGGCGGTTTTTACCGCGAATGGCTATTAGAACTAGCACGGTGATTTTTATTGGGCAAGCGTTTTTTGCCTGACAAGACTCTGATTTTGACTGAGTCCGAACGCATCGATTGGAACAAAAAACTAATAAAAAACGGTTAACCAGCACATACATCAAACCAAGGACGGGATTTATGTCATTAGCTGTGGTTTATAGCCGTGCCAGCTTGGGTGTCGCGGCCCCGCAAGTGACGGTGGAGGTGCACCTCTCCAACGGTTTGCCCGCCTTCAACATGGTGGGCCTGCCGGAAACCTCGGTGAAGGAGTCGCGGGATCGGGTGCGCAGTGCCCTGCTCAACGGCAATTTCGAGTTCCCTTCCAAACACATCACGGTCAATCTGGCCCCAGCCGATCTGCCCAAGGAGGGGGGCCGCTTCGATCTGGCCATCGCCATCGGCATCCTCGCCGCTTCCAAGCAGATACCCGCAAAATACCTGCTCGATCACGAATTTTTAGGCGAACTGGCCCTGACCGGCGAGATCCGCCCCGTGCTCGGGGTACTGCCCGCCGTGCTCGCCTGCCGCGACGCGGGGCGCACCCTGCTGGTACCGCGAGAAAACGGCCCCGAGGCCTCCCTCATTCAGGATGCCGAGGTGCGCACCGCCCATCAGCTGCTGGCCGTCACCGCCTGGCTGGCAGGCCAGTACGAACTGCCACTGCCGGATCCCCAGACCACGGAGGCCCTGCCCGATGTGCCGGACCTGCAGGACGTGATCGGCCAGTCTCAGGCCAAACGGGCGCTGGAGATCGCCGCCGCCGGCAGCCACAACCTGCTGTTCATCGGCCCACCCGGCACCGGCAAGAGCATGCTGGCGAGCCGCTTGCCCGGCATTCTGCCACCACTGAGCGAGCAGGAGGCGCAGCAGACCGCCGCCATTCACTCCATCGGCGGCCTCACCCCGCGCGCCGGTCACTGGCATCACAGACCCTATCGCACGCCGCACCACAGCGCCTCGGCCGTGGCGCTGGTGGGAGGCGGCAGCCACCCACGGCCCGGTGAAATATCCCTGGCCCACAACGGCGTACTGTTTCTGGATGAGCTGCCGGAGTTCGAGCGCAAGGTGCTCGACTCCCTGCGCGAGCCGCTGGAGACGGGCCACATCACCATCAGCCGGGCCGCCCGGCAGGTGGATTTTCCCGCCCGCTTCCAGCTGGTCGGCGCCATGAACCCCAGCCCTTGCGGGCACTATGGCGATGGCCAGACCCGCTCCAGCCCGGATCAGATCCTGCGCTACCTCGGCAAGCTCTCCGGCCCCTTTCTCGACCGCTTCGACCTGACGGTGGAGGTGCCGCTGCTGCCCAAGGGCAGCCTGACCGGCAAGGCTGAGCGGGGGGAGTCGAGCCAGCAGATCCGCGAGCGGGTACTGGGGGCGCGGGAGCGCATGCTGAGCCGCAACGGCAAGCTCAACAACCTGCTTGATAGCCGTGAAATCGAAGAAATTTGCCGCTTATCGCCGCAGGATGCCGAGTTTCTGGAGAATGCCATCCAGAAGCTGGGGCTCAGCATCCGGGCCTGGCACCGCATCCTGCGGGTGTCGCGCACCATAGCCGATCTGGCAGGACGACAGGCCATCGAGAAGGAACACCTGATCGAGGCGCTCGGCTACCGGGCCATGGACCGGCTGCTGTCGCGGCTGCGCAGCGGCTGATACGGGGCAGGAAGCGACCGCGATGGCCCCTTGCATGGTCTCGCGGGCCGTCGGCTGATATTATGGCCACAGATCTGACCACTTGATGGCCCCTTATCGACAGCAAGACGGACCCGACCCATGCCCAACAAGCTGATTGAGCGACTGCGCGGCAGCCTCTCGACCCTGCTCTATTTTCTCAACACCCTGTTCTGGTTTATCCCCATCCTCACGCTGGGCCTGCTCAAGCTGTTGCTGCCCCTCAAGGGGTGGCGCACCCTCTGCAACGCGCTGCTGGACGGCTGTGCCGGCTGCTGGATCGGTTTCAACAACCTGATCCAGAAAACCATCATCAGAACCCCTTTCGATGTGGTCGGAGTGGACAAAGGGCGCCGGAATGAGTGGTATATGGTGATTGCCAACCATCAATCCTGGGTCGACATACTGGTACTGCAGCGGATTTTTAATCAAAAAATCCCCTTCCTGAAGTTTTTCCTCAAGAAAGAGCTGATTTGGGTACCTTTTCTCGGCCTGGCCTGGTGGGCGCTGGATTTCCCCTTCATGCGGCGATATTCGCGCAAGTTGCTGGAAAAGAAGCCGCATCTGAAGGGAAAAGACATAGAGACCACACGCCAGGCCTGTGCCAAGTTCCGCCATATTCCGGTCAGTGTGATGAACTTCGTGGAGGGCACCCGCTTCACCGTCCGCAAACACGACAAACAGGCAGCACCCTATCGCCACCTGCTGCACCCGCGGGCTGGCGGCATCGCCTTCACTCTGGCGGCCATGGGGGATCAGCTGCACAAGCTGGTGGATGTGACCATCGCCTATCCCGACGGCATCCCCAGTTACTGGGACTTCATGTGCGGTCGGGTCAAGGAGATCAAGGTTCGAGTCCGCTTTTTGCCGATCGAACGCAATCTGGTGGGGGATTACTTCAATGACCCCGAGTTCCAACAAGAGTTTCAACAGTGGCTGAACGGGATCTGGCACGAGAAAGACCAGACCCTGGATCAGCTGCTGGCGGACAAGACGCCCTCAACGACGCCATGCTAACCCTGCTCCCGGGTCCGCTGGTGCTGCTCATCAGCGCCGGCCTGACCATACTGTTTACCGCCCTGTGCGCCAGCCTGATCCTGCTGGTGTCACTGGCCAAGCTGCTGCTGCCGATCCCGGCCTTTGGCCGTGCCTGCAGCCGGCTCAACAACCGTTTCATGCGCCTGTGGCTGGCCTGCAACGCCCTGGTGATCCGCCTCACCACCCGCATCGACTGGCAGGTGGAGGATGACACCCGGCTGCGCAAGGATGGCTGGTATCTGATCGTCAGCAACCACATGAGCTGGACCGATATCGTGGTGCTGGGTCATCTGTTTCGCGACCGGCTGCCGGTGCCCAAGTTCTTCATGAAGCACGAGCTCATCTACATACCGCTGCTGGGGCTGGCCTGCTGGGGGCTCGACATGCCCTTTATGCGTCGCTACTCACGGGAGTTTTTGCTGAGGAACCCGCATCTGCGCGGCAAGGACATCGAGACCACCCGCAACGCCTGCGAGAAGTTTCGCCACATCCCCACCACCGTCATCAACTTCGTGGAGGGGACCCGCTTCACCGAGGCGAAGCGCGACGCCTCCCGCTCCCGTTACCAGCACCTGATGTCACCCAAGGCGGCAGGGCTAGCCTTCACCCTGGCGGCCATGGGAGAGCAGTTCGACAGCCTGATCAACGTCACCATCAGCTACCCGGACAACCCCGAAACCCCCTTCAAGGATTTCCTGATGGGGCGGATGAAGCGCATCCGGGTACGGATCGAGGAGCTGCCGGTTGATGAGCAGCTGGTGGGGGATTATTTCAACGACAAGCAGTTCAAACGCGGCTTCCAGCAGTGGCTGAACCAGCGCTGGCAGGAGAAGGACGCCGTGCTGGCGCAGTGGCAGGCAGCCGATGCAGCGGCTCAGGCCGAGCCACAGGCAGCCAAGGCGAGCGCCGAGGCCAGCTCGGGCAGCTGATCCTCGCTGAACACCCGGATGCCGTGGCGGCGCAGCAGGGCCGTGGTCATGCCCTCGCCCGCCACGGATTGCCCTTCGAAGCGGCCGTTGTAGATGCGACCGCTGCCGCAGGAGGGGCTCCCCTCCTTCAGCAGGGCGAAGCGAATGCCCTGAGCCTGGCAGAGTTGCAGCGCCAGCCGGGCGCCGTGATCGAACTCGGCCGTCACATCCAGTCCACTCTCGGTCACCACCCGCTCGCCTTGCCGTTCGGCAGGGGGGCGCGGGGTCGGCAGGCCGCCCGCCACCTCGGGGCAAAACGCCAGCGCTCGCCCTTCAGCCCCCAGCTCGCGCAGCCAGTCGCTGACGATCCCCTTGCTCTGACCGTCGTAGCGCACCGGCTGGCCCAGCAGACAGGCGCTGACCAGCACCTTGTGCACGTTGGTCTCACTCATGCTTTGCTCCCCCGCTGGCTAAAACCTGGGCCCTCGTCGCGCAACGAACATGGACCCAGCAGACAAGCACTCACCAACACACGAATGGGATTCGCACTCATGCTTCCGCTCCGTTCATCACCTGATCGAACATCACGCAGCAGGGGCTCTCCATCCGGTAGAGAATGGCGGGGCGCTGCTTGCCGGTACGCTTGCGGCCGGTATCCAGCAGGATGCCGGCGCGGTGGATCCGCTTGCGAAAGGCCGCCGTGTTCATCGGCGTCTGCAGGATGATCTCGAAAGCGCGCTGCACCTCGGAGAGAGTGAACTCGGCCCCCAGCAGTTGCAGCGGCAAGGTGCTGTAACGGCTCTTGATCCGCAGCCGCTCCAGCCCCCGGGCGATCAGCTGGGTGTGGTCGAAGGCGAGGCTGAGCCCCGGCAGATCACAGAGCGGGTGCCAGCAGCCGTGCACGGCTTCGACCTCGGAGTCCACCAGGCAGAGATAGACCAGGGTGGTGGACCAGCCACGAGGATCACGCTCCAGATTGCCGAGGGTGCAGACCTGCTCGCTGTAGCAGTGGCCCAGCCCCCACTCGGTCAGCAGGCGATGGCGAGCCGCGTCCAGATCCCGATCCCGGGTCTCGTCGATGCGCAGCGCCGGCAGTTGCCAGCAGTGGGCAAAGGGTGGGCGATCGCGGGTCTCAAGCAGCAGCTCGAGCCGCTCCTCGTTCAACCGCAGCACCACCATATCCAGACTCATTCTCAACATGCCGATCGCCCTGCTCGCCTTCGATTAATGTTTGGTAGATAATATCACACGAATAGTATGTGCAGGAGCCACTCAATGGGAACCGTCGCCAGCCTGGATATTGATGCGCAGAAGGGCTTTACCCCCCTCTGCCCGAACGAACTGCCCGTCGCGGGCGGGGATGATATTGTGGCTGCGCTCAACGCTCAGGCCACCCTCGCCAGCCTGCGGATCGGCAGCAAGGATTCGCATCCCGCCAACGCCGCCTGGGCCGTCAGCGATCCCGCCGGCATGTTGCTGCCGCTGGACCTGCCCAACGCCGACCTCACCTGGCCGGTGCACTGCGTGCCGGGTACCCGCGGCTTCGAACTGCTCGACGGCCTGCCGGCCCCGGTCGATTACGACTTCTTCGTCTGGAAGGGGGTCGAGCCGGATCTGCACCCCTACGGCACCTGCTTCCACGATCTGGCCGAGCGCCGCAGCACCGGACTCATCGAGTTTCTGCACGCCCGCGGCGTCACTACCGTACTGGCCGGCGGCCTCGCCACCGACTACTGCGTCAAGACCAGCGTGCTGCAGCTGCGCCGCGCCGGCTTCCGGGTGATCGTCCATCTCGATGCCTGTCGTGGCATCGCCCCCGAGACGGTTGCCAGCGCCCACACCCAGATGATCGAGGCCGGCGCCGAACTCGCCCAGAGCCTGATCGATGTACAACGCCTGCTGGACGCCTGATATGCCCCTCATTCTCATCAGCCTGCCCGATACCGGCGTCTGCAATCTACAAAAGCGGCAGGGGAGCGCTCTTGCGTTCACCCGCCTGCGGGGAGTCTGATATGCCACCCATACTCAACAGCCTGCTCGATACAGATGCTTACAAGCTGCACATGCAGCAGGCGGTGTTTCATCGCTATCCGGATGCCGAGGTGGTGGCCGAGTTCCACAGCCGCAACGAAGAGGATCTGCTGCCCATGATGGGCCAGATCGAGGAGCAGCTGCACCTTGCCGGCTCGCTGCGGCTGACCAGGCCCGAGCTCAACTTCCTGGCCGAGCGCCCCTTCTTTACCGCCGATTACCTCGACCACCTGCGCCGCAAGCCGCTCGATGCCTCCCTGCTCAAGGTGTTCGAGCAGGACGGTCGCATCAACGTGCGGGTCGAGGGCCCCTGGCAGGACGTGATCCTGTGGGAGATCCCGGTGCTCGCCATCATCAGCGAGATGCGCAACCGCTTCCGCTACCCCCAGTTCGGCGTCACTCAGGCGCTGGAGCGGCTCGATCAGAAGATCGACAAGCTGGAGCGGGAGCTGAGCCGGGAAGAGATGAACGAGTTCAACCTCATCGACTTCGGCACCCGGCGCCGCTTCTCCCTCGCGGTGCAGGATGCGGTGGTGGGTCGCCTCAAGGAGCGGCTGCCGGCGTTTCGCGGCACCAGCAACTACCTGCTGGCCCAGAAATATGGCCTGCCGGCGGTGGGCACCCAGGCCCACGAGTGGTTCCAGGCCCACCAGCAGCTCGGCTTCCCGCTCGAACACAGCCAGCGGGCCGCCCTCACCAGCTGGCTGGATGAATTCACCAATCACCTCGGCATCGCGCTCACCGACTGCATCACCATGGATGCCTTCCTGCGCGACTTCGACTTCGAGCTGGCCAGCCGCTATCAGGGGCTGCGCCACGACTCCGGCGATCCCGTGGTGTGGGGCGAGAAGGCCATCAGCCACTATCAGCGGCTCGGCATCGATCCCACCGAGAAGACGCTGGTGTTCTCCGATGGCCTCAACCTCGACAAGGCGGTCGAGTTGTTCCGTCACTTCCGCGGCCGCATCAACACCAGCTTCGGCATCGGCACCAAGCTCACCTGCGATCTGCCCGGCGTCAGCCCGATGAACATCGTCTTCAAGCTGATGGAGTGCAACGGCGGCCCGGTCGCCAAGATCTCCGACAGCCCCGGCAAGACCCTGTGCCGGGATGCGGACTTCATCCGCAACCTCAAGCAGGCCTTCCACGTCGGGGTGTAACGCGCCTTTTTGCGGGGCCCATCTTGCGCAGAGCGCCGCTGGCCCCCTACCATGACCCCTTTGCAAGGTCCGACTCGTGTCGGGCCTTTCTCTTGCCCGCACGACAGACCACAAGGAACTGCCTATGACCTCAAAATGGATATTTGCCCTCACTACCCTGCTGACCTGCCTGGGCGCCACCGCCGCCGAGCCGCTGCGGGTCTCCGCAATCCCGGACGAAGCCCCCACCGAACTGCAGCGCAAGTTTGCCCCGCTGGGTGAGTACCTGGCCGAGAAGACCGGCCGCGAGGTCGTGTTCGTGCCGGTCAACGACTATGCCGCCGTGGTCGAGGCGCTGGCGGCCGGCAAGCTCGACATGGCCTGGCTCGGGGGCTTCACCTATGTGCAGGCCCATCGCCGGGCCGACAAGGTGGTGCCGCTGGTACAGCGTCAGGAAGACGCCCAGTTCACCTCCAAGTTCATCGCCAACGCCGACAGCGGCATCAAGACCCTGGCCGGCACCAAAGGCAAGGACTTCGCCTTCGGTTCCCCCTCCTCCACCTCGGGCCACCTGATGCCGCGCCACTTCCTGGCCGAACAGGGCATCAACCCTGAGCGTGACTTCGCCCACGTCGCCTTCTCCGGTGCCCACGATGCCACCGTCGCCTGGGTTGCCTCCGGCAAGGTACCGGCCGGCGCGCTCAATGCCTCGGTGTGGGACAAGCTGGTGGAAGAGGGCAAGGTCGACACCGCCAAGGTCAAGGTGATCTGGACCACGCCGACCTACTTTGACTACAACTGGACGGTGCGCGGCGACCTGGACCCGGCCCTGCAGGAGAAGATCAAGCAGGCCTTCCTCAGCCTGGATCCTGCCGTCCCGGCCCAGGCCGAGATCCTCAAGCTGCAACGGGCCAGCCGTTTCATCGAGACCAAACCAGAGAACTACCAGGGCATCGAAGCGGCCGCGACCCAGGCTGGTCTGCTGAAGTGATCGCCGTTGCGCTGGACGGGACAGGGCTGCGGCTCGGCGAGAATCGCATCCTGCATCCGCTTTGCCTGCAGATCGAGGCGGGAGAGTGTGTCGCCATCATAGGGCCGAGCGGCGCAGGCAAGACCAGCCTGCTGCGGCTGATCGGTACCGAACTGCGCGGTGAAGGCAGGCTCGCCCTCTGGGAGCAGGATCCCTGGAGCCTCTCCACCCGGGCCCGCCAGCGGCTGCGCAGCCGGATCGGCATGGTCTGGCAGCAACCGCCGCTGCCCGCCTCCCAGTCGGTGGTGACCGCCGTGCTGGCCGGTCGGCTCGGCCAGTGGTCCCTCGGCCGCGCCCTGCTCTCCCTGCTGCGCCCCTGCGACCCAGCAGGGGCGCGGGCCGAACTGGCACGCCTCGGCCTCGCCGACAAGTGGCTGCAGCGCTGCGGCGAGCTCTCAGGTGGCCAGTTGCAGCGGGTCGGCATCGCCCGGGTGCTCTATCAGCAGCCGGACCTGATGCTGGCCGATGAGCCCGTCTCCGCCCTCGATCCCGTGCTCGCCAAAAGCAGCCTGGACGCCCTGCTGGCGCAGGCACGCGCCCGTGGCAGCACCCTGATCGCCAGCCTGCACGCGGTCGAACTGGCGCTCGATCGCTTTCCCCGCATCATAGGTCTGCGCGAGGGGCGGGTGCAGTTCGACTGCCCCGCCACCGCCGTCACCCCGGCCATGCTGGCCGAACTCTATGCCGGCGAGCAAGAGGCGCTGCCGTGCATCGGCTGATGAACCGCTGGCGCC
Organism: Aeromonas hydrophila subsp. hydrophila ATCC 7966; assembly: GCF_000014805.1. Lineage (NCBI taxonomy): Bacteria > Pseudomonadati > Pseudomonadota > Gammaproteobacteria > Aeromonadales > Aeromonadaceae > Aeromonas > Aeromonas hydrophila. The sequence continues at coordinate 4,666,256 of NC_008570.1, forward strand.
ATCCCCTGCCCTGGCTGCTGGCCCTGGTCGGCTACAGCCTGTGGCAGCAGGCCGACGGCTGGCTCGGCCTGCTCGAAGGCCAGAGCTGGCGACAGATGGGCAATTTTCTCGCCGCCAGCTGGCCACCCCGGCTGGATCAGGACTTTCTCGCCCTGACCCTGACCGCCACCCTGGAGAGTCTGGCCGTGGCGACTCTAGGGCTGGCCGGCGCCCTGCTGCTCGGCATCCCGTTTGCCCTGCTCGGCTCCCGCGCCCTGTCGCTGGCCGAGCTGGGCCCCATCCCCAACCCGCTGCGCGGCGCCTTGCGCGCCTTCAGTCGGTTCCTCGCCATCCTGCTGCGCAGTCTGCCCGAGCTCATCTGGGCGCTGCTGTTCGTGCGCCTGTCCGGGCTAGGCCCCCTGGCCGCCATCCTGGCCATCGCCGTCAGCTACAGCGGCATGCTGGCCAAGGTCTACAACGAGATCATGGAGAGCGGCGCCCTGCAACCGGCCCGCGCCCTGCTGCTCGGTGGCAGCAGCCGGCTGCAGGCGCTCTGGTACGGCGTGCTACCTGCGGTGCGCCAGGAGCTGCTCTCTTACACCGTCTATCGCTGGGAGTGTGCCCTGCGCGCCTCCGTCATCATGGGTTTCGTCGGTGCCGGCGGGCTCGGCCAGCAGCTCGAACTCTCGTTGCGCATGTTTGCCGGCGGCGAGGTGGTGACCCTGCTGCTGGCCTTCATCCTGCTGGTGACCCTGGCGGATGGCCTCAGCGCCTGGCTGCGCCACACCCGTTCCCCCGGTCTGCAACTGCTGGCCTGCCTGGGACTGGCCAGCGCCATAGCGTTGCATCAGCTCGACTGGCGCATGCTGAGCTTCTCCCTCGGCGGACTGGGCCAGTTCATCGGTGAGTTTCTGCAACCGGACTGGTCACCCCCCTTCCTGCTGACGGTCGGCACCGGCCTGCTCGATACGGTGCAGATGGCGCTGCTGAGTACCCTGTTGAGCGCCCTGCTGGCGCTACCGCTGGCCTGCCTCGCCCGCCACTGCTGGCCGCTGCGGCTGTTGTTCAACCTGCTGCGATCCGTGCCCGAGCTCATCTTCGCCAGCCTGCTGGTGATCGCGGTCGGGCTGGGGCCGGTGGCGGGCATACTGGCGCTCACCCTGCACACTACTGGGGTGCTTGCCCGGCTGTTCGTGGAGACACTGGAGAATGCGGATCAGGCCCCTCGCCTCGCCCTGCAGTTGAGCGGCGCCGGCCCCACGGCCAGTTTCTGGTATGGGCTGTTCCCGCTGGTGTCACGCCAGTGGCTGGCCTACAGCCTCTATCGCGGCGAGATGAACCTGAGGGCCGCCACCATCCTCGGGGTGGTGGGTGCAGGCGGGCTGGGGCAGCAGCTCTATGTGTCGCTGAGCCTGTTCCGTTACGATCAGGCTGCCACCCTGATCCTGGCCATCCTGCTGCTGGTCTGGCTGGCGGAGGCCATCAGCAGACGCACCCGGTTGCCGCGCCCCGCACCCTCCCAGCGGGACTGCCAGATCTGAGGCCGGGTTCCTGGTCGATGTCATGCTGACCAGGCTCAGGCCCCAAAAAGCAAAAAGCCCGCCGGTTTGCACCGGCGGGCTTTTTTCATCGGGTCTGGCGGGATCAGTCTTTCTTGGCCAGCAGGAATTTCACCAGCTGGTTGAACTGCTCCTGGGAAGTAATGGATTCGATCTTCACCATGTACTTGCCGTTGACCAGGAAGGCCGGCACACCGCGGATGTTGTAGCTCTCGGTGTTGCGGTCAAACTGGGAGACCATGCCGGAGACGGCGAAGCTGTCGACGGCACCGTCGAACTCCTCGGCCGGTACGCCGTTGTCCACGAAGATCTGCTTCACGTCGGCACGGCTCTGCGGGTACTGACGCTGGGTGTGGATCTTGTCGAAGATGGCCGGGGTCAGCTTGCCTTCAACATTCAGCAGGCTGGCAACGGCGTAGGCACGCTGCATCTCCGGACCCATCTCGCGGCCCAGGAAGGCCACCGGGTTTTTCTTCATCGGCACGCCTTCCGGCAGGTTCTTCTTCAGATCCTCGGCAATCGGCTCGAACTTGGCGCAGTGGGGGCAGTAGTAGGAGAAGAACTCCAGCACTTCCGGTTGGGCGCTACCGGTCTGTTTGACCACATCGTAGTTGACGCCTTCCTTGAATTCGGGGGCGGCGTGAACCATGGGGATCATCAGCATGGCAGCAAGGAAAAATAGTACTTTTTTCATGACGTTTCCTGTTAAGGGATCACTGTGAGGCACGCCCGGCGAACCGAAGCAGTGCCAAGCCTATTGCGTCACCACTGCGCAGTCAATGGTCAAGCTGGGTACGCGAGTCCCGCCCGCCGCCCGCTCTCTTTCCCTCATCACCAGCCAGGCGTCAGCGTCAGGGGCGGTGCCTTGAGCGCTTCCAGCTGGTCGTGCAGGGTCGCGATCTGCTGGCGCCAGTAGTGATCGGTGTTGAACCAGGGGAAGTGGCGCGGGAAGGCGGGGTCTTCCCAGCGCCGGGCCAGCCAGGCCATGTAGTGGACGATGCGCATGGCCCGCAGCGGCTCGATCAGCGCCAGCTCGCGCGGGTCGAACTCCATGAACTCTTCATAGCCCGCCAGCAGGGTATCGAGCTGGATCAATTGCTCGTGACGCTCGCCGCTCAGCATCATCCAGAGATCCTGGATGGCGGGGCCGCTGCGACAGTCATCGAGATCGACGAACATCGGGCCATCGCGCCAGAGGATGTTGCCCGGATGGCAGTCGCCATGCAGGGAGATCTGGGCCACGTCCAGGGTCATGGCGTCACTGACATGCTTGATCAGCTCGTCCAGTACCCCGAAGAAGGACTTGGCCAGCCCGCTCGGCAGCCACTCGCCGGACGCCAGCAGCTGACGCGGCTCGTGCAGCATGCTCTCCACATCGAGCCGGACTCTGTGGTGGAAGGGGCGGCTGGCCCCTATCTGGTGGATGCGGCCGAGGTAGCGCCCCACCCACTCCAGCTGGTCGAGGTTGTCCACCTCGAACTGGCGTCCTCCCACGCTCTGCCAGATGGCAAAGGGGTAGCCCAGATGCTCCAGCAGGGTCTCGCCGGCAAAGGCGATGGGGGCGGCAACCGGGATCTCCGCCTCATTGAGGCGGGCGGCAAAGTCGTGCTCTTCGAGGATCTGGGCCCGGCTCCAGCGACCGGGACGGTAGAACTTCACCACGTAGCGGCGACGATCTTCATCCTGAAACTGGTAGACCCGGTTTTCGTAGCTGTTGAGTTCGATGAGACCGGAGTCGATACGCAGGCCGCTGAGGTCCAGCGCATCCATGATGAGATCGGGATTGAGGTCGGAATAGTTGAAACGCATGTCATCCACCATGAGAAAGGGGCGCCGTTGCGCCCCATTCTATCACTACTGCTTATCATTGCCGCGCCCGATGACCGGCTAAAACCGGCCATGGCGGCAGCGGTCACAGCCGGCTGATGAACTTGCTGGGCTGGCGCAGGATCCCCTTGCTGTCGTCCGCGGCCACCCCTTCGCGTTTGAGCACGAAACGGATGTCCAGGGTCGGCTTCTTCAGATTGAAGGGGTCGACCGCTACGCTCACCGGCAGGGTGAAGATTTCCCCTGGTTTGAGAGTCACCTCGCGCGGGCCGAACCATTCGTGCTCCGGCAGCCCCTCCACATCCAGCTGATAGGTCTGGGGATGCAGGGTCTTGTTGAGGATCTTGAGGGTGTAGGTGTTCTCGATGAGCCCCTCGCTGTTCTCGCGGAACAGCTGGTTGCGATCCCGCAGGATATCGAGCCCCATCGGCATGATGGACATGGCGTTGTAGACGAACACCCCCAGCATCACCGCCATCACCAGGCCATAGCCAATCAGCTTGGGCCGCGCCACGTGGGTGGAGTCGTTGGCCAGCTTGTGCTCGGTGGTGTAGCTGATGAGCCCCTTCGGATAGCCCATCCGCTCCATGGTCTGATCGCAGGCATCGACGCAGGCGCCGCAGTTGATGCACTCGTATTGCAGGCCGTCGCGGATGTCGATGCCGGTCGGGCAGACCTGCACGCAGAGGTCGCAGTCGATGCAGTCCCCCAGCCCCAGCGCCTTGGGATCGGCCTTGCGGGCACGGGCGCCACGGGTTTCACCGCGCTTGGCGTCATAGCCGACGATGAAGGTGTCCTTGTCGAACATGGCGGACTGGAAGCGAGCATACGGACACATGTGAATGCACATGATGGCGCGCATCCAGCCGGCGTTGCCGTAGGTACAGGCGGCGAACAGCACCACCCAGAAGATGACCCAGCCGCTGGCCTGCAGGGTGAAGAAGTCCGGCACCAGCTGGAACACATCCTGAAAGTAGGCGACGAAGGTGAGGCCGGTACCCAGCGACAGCAGGATCCAGGCCAGATGCTTGGCCCCCTTGCGGGCCAGCTTCTCGGCGTTCCAGGGCGAGGCATCCAGCTTGCGGCGCTTGTTGGCCGCCCCTTCCAGCTTCTCTTCGAACCAGATGAACATGAAGGTCCACACCGTCTGCGGGCAGAGATAGCCACACCAGACCCGGCCGAGGAAGGTGGTCACGAAGAAGAGCCCGAAGGCGGCGATCATGAAGATCCAGGCCAGCAGGGTCAGATCCTGCGGCCAGATGGTGGCACCGAAGATGTGGAACTGCTGGTGACCGATGTCGAACAGCACGGCCTGGCGACCGTCATAGCGCAACCAGGGAATGGCGACGAAGAGCACCACGAAGAACCAGCCCATGGCCTTGCGCACCCGCTGCCAGTAGCCGGTCTGGGCCCTCACGTAGATGCGGTTGCCGGGATTGAACCTGTCATCGCTCGCTTTGAAGGTATTGGGGTTGTATGTCCCCGTTACATCGCCGGTGACATCCTTGATATCGATCTTGTCCTGGTCGGCCATTGCAACACTTCGCTCCACTCATTAATTGTTATGGAGCGGATTATATCTTAAACAGCCTGCTAATTGTGTGGGTAAAATGTATCTAATGTTCGAGTGGCGTCGCAATTTCAAGCAACAAAAAAGACGTATCGCCAGTTGACGAAACGCCTTTTTGAGAGATTCTTTTGAACACCAACAAAGGCTCCACCTGGAGCAATTTTTACTTGATGCCGCGAGCCTTGAGCAGGGCTTCCTTGAAGTCGGGCACGTGATCCTTGGCCAGGCCGGGGATCATCGCCTGCTTGTCGGATTCCCGCATCTTGAGGTGATAGATCAGCATGTCGTCGGTCAGCTCGGACAGAGGACCTTCAAATCCCGCTTCCTCGGCCAGTTTGGCAACAAACTGCACCAGGCTGAGATCCTGTTCCTTGATCCAGGCAGGCTGCAACAACTCCAGCAGCTCTTCGATACGATGACATTGCATAGACGACCTCTTTAATCTGTCTTGTGAAACTCAGGCAACCTTACCCATCAAGGCTACTTCGATACGATCCCGCCCATTATGCTTGGCCTGGTAGAGGGCCGCATCCGCTTTTTGAATCAGCTCGCTGATGGAGAGGCTCTGATCCGGCACCAGGGTCGCCACCCCGAAGCTGCAGCTGACCCGGCCGGAAACCAGGGATTTCTGATGGGGAATGCTCAAATCCTTCAGCGCCACCCGCACGTTCTCGGCGATCTGCAGCGCCCCCTGCATGCTGGTACAGGGCAGCAACAGGGCGAACTCCTCGCCGCCATAGCGGGCGGCGAGATCGTCCTCGCGCCGCTGCACTTCGGCCAGCAGACCCGCCACCTGCTGCAGACACTCGTCACCCAGCTGATGGCCATAGAGGTCGTTGAATTGCTTGAAGTAGTCCACATCCACCAGCACCAGTGACAGGGGCGCCCGGGCCCGGTGACAGCGACGCCAGGCGCGTTCGAGGCAGTAGTCGAGGTGGGCCCGGTTGGCGATGCCGGTCAGCCCGTCCAAGCGGGAGGTGAGCTTGAGGTGCTCGGAGACCGCCTTCAGCTCGGCCACCAGATCGGCGTTGGAGAAACGGTGATAAAGCGAGGCCACCTGATCCCGCCGCAGGCGGCGCAGCAGGGTCGGCAGGAAGACGAACAGGTAGCCCGCCAGCATGCAGGAGACGATCCGCTCCTGCTCGTTGCCCGCCCCCAGCTCGAACAGCATGGCCAGCCCGAGCGGCAAGACGGCGCCGTAGAGCGAGCGGCGGCTGCCAAACAGCATGATGGCGCTGCCGGTGAGGATCAGGCTGGAGAGCATCATCATGGCCGCGCGATAGGTATCGGGCAGCTTGTCCATATAAAGCAGCACGCCCAGGGCCCAGATGATGGAGGTGATGGTCACCCCGATGAAGAGCTCGCGCTCCAGCACCGGCAGCGGAATCTGGGCCAGCCTGGGCTGGCGCCAGCGCAGGTGCCAACCTCGGCAGATCAGCAGCAGCAACACCCCGGCCAGCCAGCCGAGCGCCTCGGCGGCGGGCAGGTAGTCGTGGAACAGCAGGCTCCAGCCAAGCGCCAGCAGACCCAAGCAAGGCAGGCTGAATGAGGCGTGGGTATAGAGCTGGGCCATGATGGCCTGCTTCACCTGACGTGTCACACTCTGGGTCAACTGCGTACTCCCTGTACAAGAGCCGCACAGTCTACCACTACCCCTTCGGAGCCAACAATAAAACGTCCGTTATTAAGCGGTTAGTCAGTCGATGATGCCAGGCCCCAGCCTGCCGGCAGAGACGGCTCAGCCGCGCTCCAGCTCGTCGAGGATAGGGCACTCTGGGTTTTCATCCCCGTGGCAGCAGCCGACCAGCCCCTCGAGGGAGCTGAGCATGGCCTGCAAGCCAGCGATGCGGGCGCGCAGATCGACGATCTTCTCCTGCGCCAGCTTCTTCACCTGAGCGCTGGTTCTGTGCTCGTCCCGATAGAGCGCCAGCAGCTCCTGGCACTCCTCCAGGTTGAAGCCGGTCTCCCGCGCCCGCTTGACGAAACGCAGCTCGCGCAGCGCCCCCTCGGTGTAACTGCGGTAGCCGTTGTCGCTGCGGACCGGCGCCGAGATGAGGCCGATGCTCTCGTAGTAGCGAATGGTCTTGGCGGTCAGTCCCGTCGCCTTGGCTACCTTGCTGATGTTCATGGATGACTCCTTAACGGTTCGATTCTGTGCTGACATGGGCGAGAGCCCGCGGCTGCCAGCGTTTCAATAGCAGGGAATTGCTCAATACTGTGATGCTGCTCAAGGCCATGGCCGCCCCCGCCAGCTCGGGGCTGAGGTAACCCAGCGCCGCCAGCGGAATGCCGATAATGTTGAACACGAAGGCCCAGAACAGGTTCTGCTGGATGGTGCGCCAGGTGGCTGCCGAGATGTCGATGGCATCGGCCACCAGCCGCGGGTCAGACCGCATCAGGGTGATGGAGGCGGTCTCCATCGCCACATCGGAGCCGGAGCCCATGGCGATCCCCACATCCGCCGCCGCCAGCGCCGGGGCGTCGTTCACCCCGTCCCCCACCATGGCGACCAGCCCGCTGGTTTGCGCCCGCAGCGCCTCCACTTTCTCCACCTTGCCGGCCGGCAGCACTGAGTCGAAGGCCCCGTCCAGCCCCAGCTTGGCGGCGATATGGGCCACCGGTGCCGGCGCATCACCGCTCACCAGCCAGCTGGCGATGCCGCGCTGACGCAGGGTGGCGATGGCATCCGGGCTCTCGGGGCGCAGGGTATCCGCCAATGCGGCTATGCCGGCCACCACGCCGTCGATGGCCACCCAGACCCGGGTCGCGCCGTCGGCGGCTTGTTCATCCTGTTGTGGCGGTTCAATACCGAGCTGGGCCAGCAAAGAGCCATTGCCGATGGCGACCCTGTGGCCGGCGACCTGACCGACAATACCGGCCCCGACCCGCACCTCCACCGCCTCCGGCTGAGGCAGCGTAGCCTCCTTGCCGACTGCCTCGCGCATGGCCAGCGCCAGCGGGTGTTCGCTCGCCTGCTGCAGGGCGGCGGCGAGGCGCAGTTGCTCGTCGTTGCCGCTCCAGCTGGCCAGCACCGGCCGGCCCTGGGTCAGGGTGCCGGTCTTGTCGAAGATCAGCGCCTTGATGGCGTGGGCCTTCTGCAGGGTATCGACATCCTTGATCAGAATGCCGTGGCGCGCCGCCACCCCGGTACCGGTGACAATGGCCGCCGGCGTCGCCAACCCCAGCGCACAGGGACAGGCGATCACCAGCACAGCCACCGCCGCCAGCAGCGCCTGACCGAAGTCGTTGCTGATGGCGTACCACACCAGCAGGGTGAACAGGGCGATGGCCATCACCACCGGCACGAACACGGCGGAGACCTTGTCCACCAGCTGCTGCAGCGGCGCCTTGCCCATCTGGGCGTTTTCCACCAGTGCGATGATCTTGCTGAGGCTGGAGTCCTCCCCCACGGTAGTGGCTTCAATTTCCAGCACGCCGGAGCGGTTGATGGCGCCGCCCAGCACCTTGTCGCCCTCGCCGCGGGGCACTGGCAGGCTCTCGCCGGTGAGGATCGACTCGTCCAGCTCGCTGGCGCCGCTCACGATTCTGCCATCCACCGGCACCCGCTCACCCACCAGTACCCGCAACCGATCGCCGCGCAGCACCTCGTCGATGGCCACGCTCTGCCAGCTCTCGCCACGCCAGACGGTGGCCGTTTCCGGCCGCAGCGCCATCAGTTCGCGAATGGCGGACTGTGTGCTGCGTCTGGCCCGTGCCTCCAGCAACTTGCCGAGAGAGATCAGGGTGATGATGATGGCGCTCGCCTCGAAATAGAGCTGGCCGCTGGCGGCCATCCCCAGGGTCAACAGTAGATAGAGGCTGTAGAAGTAGGCCGCACTGGTACCGGTTGCCACCAGCACATCCATGTTGGCGGAGCGGTTCTTGATGGCGAGCCAGGCACCGCGATAGAAGCGGGCGCCGATCCAGAACTGCACCGGGGTGGCGAGCACCAGCTCCAGCCAGGCAGGCAGATGCCAGGGCAGCAGACCGGCCATGGCCAGCATGCCCGCCAGCAGCGGCAGGGTCAGCAGGGCCGAGACGATGACCCGGGTCTGCGCCTGACGGGCGCTGGCGGCCTCCTGCGCTTCCCGCTCCAGCAACTGCTGACGGCGGCCGCTGGCCGAGCCCTGCGCCAGCTGGGCGCCAAAGCCGAGCGCCTCGATCTGCTCGCGCAGGCCTGCGGGCGTCTGCATCCCGGGTACCAGCACAATACGGGCCTGCTCGATGGAGAAGTTGACGTCGGCGGAGATGACGCCGGGCAGCGCCGCCAGCATCTTGTTCAGGCGGGCCGAGCAACCGGCACAGGTCATGCCGGTTATTTGAAACAGTATGGTCTCGCTGCCGTAGTCGTAACCCTGCGCTTTGATGCTCTCCAGCACCGCCGGCAAACGGTCGGGGCTGGCAAGGTCGATGGCGGCCTGTTCCAGTGCGAAGTTGACGGTCGCCTGCACCCCGTCGAGCTTGTTGAGGGCGGTCGTGATGCGGCCGGCGCAGTTGGCGCAGCTCATGCCGCTGAGCGGCAACTGCAGATGAATGGGTGATTGAAGATGAGTGGTCATGTTGTTCCTCCCCGGAACCAGTCGGCCAGAATGAGCGCCGACCAACAAACCCTAACCTTTACTGTAAGGGTAAACTCAAGCCACATGATCCACTTTTTGCGGATGAAAAAAACGGTGCCCGTTTGCTGCCAGAGAGCAAACGGGCACCGCCTTCAACGATTGTGCGGTGTGAGCGGTGACTCAGATACCGTACTGGGTGCGGTAAGCCTTCATGGCGGCCAGTTGCGCCGCCAACTCCGGCTGCTCGGCCTGCTTCTCTTCCAGATACTGGATCAGATCGCTCATCTGGATGATGGCGATGATGTGGGCGCCGTAGTCACGCTCCACTTCCTGAATGGCGGAAAGCTCGCCCTTGCCCTTCTCCTGACGGTCCAGCGCGATCAGTACGCCGGCCAGGGAGGCGCCGTTGGCCTGGATCAGATCCATGGATTCGCGGATGGCGGTGCCGGCAGTGATGACGTCATCCACCAGCATGATCCGCCCCTTGAGCGGGCTGCCCACCAGATTGCCGCCCTCGCCGTGATCCTTGGCCTCCTTGCGGTTGAAACACCAAGGCACGTCCACGTCGTGCTGCTCCACCAGCTGTACCGCGGTGGCGGAAGCGATGGGGATCCCCTTGTAGGCCGGGCCAAACAGCACATCAAACTCGATGCCGGCATCCATCAGGGCGGCGGCATAGACGCGGCCGAGACGGGCCAGATCGCGGCCGCTGTTGAACAGACCGGCGTTGAAGAAGTAGGGGCTTTTACGACCGGATTTCAGGGTAAATTCACCGAATTTGAGGACCTGCTTCTCCAGGGCGAACTCGATAAATTGACGCTGGTAGGCTTTCATTCTGGCTCCTTGCTTGGCTTGTCGTTTACTTTCGTGGGGTATAAAAAAACGCGGTCAATGCCGCGTTTTTAAAATCATGCAAGTGACTGCTTCTGCAGCGCAATGATGTCGGCGATGCCGCCCTTGGCGAGCGCCAGCATCTCCAGCAGCTCTTCATGGGTGAAGGGTTCGGCCTCCGCGGTGCCCTGCACCTCGATGATGCGACCATCTTCGGTCATCACCACGTTCATGTCGGTCTCGGCGGCGGAGTCTTCGATGTACTCCAGATCGCAGATGGCTTCGCCCTGATACATGCCGACGGAGACGGCCGCGATCATCTGCTTGAGCGGGCTCTGCTTGAGCATGCCCTTCTCGACCATCCAGTTCAGCGCATCCACCAGCGCCACGCAGGCACCTGTAATGGCGGCGGTGCGGGTGCCACCGTCGGCCTGCAGCACGTCGCAGTCAACTGTGATGGAGTGTTCGCCCAGCGCGGTCAGGTCTACCGCCGCGCGCAGGGAGCGGGCGATCAGCCGGGAGATCTCCAGAGTGCGGCCGCTCTGCTTGCCGGAGGCCGCTTCGCGATTCATCCGGGAGTGGGTGGAGCGCGGCAGCATGCCGTACTCGGCGGTCACCCAGCCCTGATTCTTCCCTTTCAGGAAGCGCGGCACGCTGGTGTCGACGCTGGCGGTGCAGAGCACGCGGGTGTTGCCGAATTCCACCAGCACGGACCCTTCAGCATGCTTGGTGAAGTGGCGGGTAATGGTGACCGGACGAAGCTGCGCGGCAGTGCGATCGCTGGGACGTGACATGGGACGGACCTCTGGGCTGGCTGAATTGGCGCAGGAGTATAAGTGATCCCAGCCCAAATATCAGCCGCTAAAACCACGCTGTCGGCTGACGGAGCAGGGCTGGCTGAGTATACTGGCCCCACACTTCATCAAGCCCGGAACAATCAATGATTCACAGCATGACCGCCTACGCCCGCAAGGAACTCAAGGGCGACTGGGGCACAGCCGTTTGGGAAATTCGTTCGGTCAACCAGCGCTATCTGGAGACCTACATTCGCCTGCCGGAACAACTGCGCAGCCTGGAGCCGGTTCTGCGTGAGCGCTTCCGCGCCAAGCTGCAGCGCGGCAAGGTGGAGTGCAACCTGCGCTTTGAGGCCGCGCAGGCCGCTGCCAGCCAGCTGCACATCAATGAAGAGCTGGCCAAGCTCATCATCGACAGCGCCAACTGGGTGATGAAAGAGGCGGGACAGGGTCAGCTCAACCCGGTCGACGTGCTGCGCTGGCCGGGCGTGATGGCTGCCGCCGAGCAGGACATGGATGCGGTCGCCACCGAGCTGCTGGGTGGATTTGACCTGACCATGGAAGATTTCCTCGCCTCCCGCGCCAGCGAAGGGGCCAACCTCAAGGCCCTGATCGAACAGCGTCTGGCCGGCATTCAGGTAGAAGTGAAGAAGGTGCGCGTGCACCTGCCGCAGATCATCGAGTGGCAGCGCCAGAAGCTCACCGACCGGCTGGCCGAAGCCAAGGTGGAGCTGGATCCGGCCCGTATCGAGCAGGAGATCGTGCTGCTTGCCCAGAAGATCGACGTGGCCGAAGAGCTGGATCGCCTGGAGATGCACATCAGCGAGACCAACAAGATCATGAAGAAGGGTGGCGCCTGTGGCCGTCGTCTCGACTTCATGATGCAGGAGTTCAACCGCGAGTCGAACACCCTCGGTTCCAAGTCCATCAACGCCGAGGTGACCCAGTCCGCCGTCGAGCTGAAGGTGCTCATCGAGCAGATGCGCGAACAAATTCAGAACATCGAGTAATCGATACAAGAAGCCCGTCAACGACGGGCTTCTTTCATTTAACAATGCGCTCGGTTGGCGGCCTGCGCCAGATCGGATTTTCACGTTGCACCGACAGCATCTGACTCACTTGTGCGGTATGCTGTCACGCTGACGATCAACTATGACCTCTGTTGAGGCCTGCCTTATGAAATACCTTGTAGTTCAAACCAAACAGATAGGGGATGTGCTGATCTCCACCGCACTGTGCAACAACCTCAAGCAGAATGACCCAAGCGGCGAGGTTCACTATCTGGTCATGGATTATTGCGCGGGTATGGCGCAGGGCAATCCCAATATCGATCGGCTCATCATCATCGAGAAGGCCAGGCGCAACCAGTGGCGCTACATGAAGGATCTGCTGCTGGCCATTCGCCGCGAGCGCTATGATGTGGTGGTCAACAGCCAGGGCCAGATGATCGGCCTGCTCAGCTGCCTCTTCTCCGGCGCCCGCCTGCGCATCGGGTTTGACTCCTTCCCCTGGCGGCTCGGCCACAACCGCATCGTGCATTTTCGCAAAGACACCGAATTTCAGGGCAACAGCACCCTGGTCGACGATCGCTTCTCGCTGCTCAAGCCGCTCAAGCTGGCCAGCGAGGATCGCAACTACTACCTCTGGCTGAGTGAAGAAGAGAAGCAACAAGGAAAGGATGCCCTGCTGGCCGCCGGCGTCGACCTGAGCCGCCCGCTGATCGCCATGGGCGTCAACTCGCTCGGGCACTACAAGCGCTGGCCCATCGACTGCTTCGCCAAGGTCGCCCAGTGGCTGATCGAGCAGCACGACGCCCAGATCCTGATCTACTGCGGACCGGGGGAAGAGGAGTACAACCGCGGCCTGAAACCGCTGCTGCCCGCAGCCCTGCAAGCCAGCGTCTTCGACCACATCAAGACCCGCTCGGTACGGGAACTGGTGGGGCTGTTCGCCCACTGCCGGCTGTTTGTCGGCAATGACACCGGTCCCCGTCACATGGCGCAAGCCATCGACCTGCCCCTGCTGACCATAGTGGCCCCGGGCGGCGACAAGATCATCGCCAACCCGGTCAACCACCCCCGTTATCAGGCCATCGATGTGTTCGATGCCAAGGGACCCGACTTCCAACTGCCACAAAACGCGGAAAAGGACTTCATCGACGAAGCCCTGCTGCGCGCCATCACGCCCGAGCTGGTGATTGAGCGGCTGACAGCGCTGCCTGGTTGGCAAGCAGCCACGCCCTGAAAGTACGCTCGAATTCGGCCAGGTCGAGGGAGTTGATATCCTGCTCCCGAGTATTGGTCGAGAACAGCACGGTGGCTGACGGGGAGTTGGGGTGCCACTCCAGGAAGTTCTCGTTGCCGCCCCCTATGTCCGGGTTGTAGAGGCCAAGAATGGGCTTGTGCAGCCCGGCGGCGATGTGCACCGTCGCCGTGTCCACCGAGATCAGCCCCTGACACTGGCGCAGCTGGGCGAACAACCCGGCCAGCGAGGGTGCATCCGGTGACAGCAGCAGGCGATCCGGTCGGCTCAAGCATCTGGCTGATAAGCTCGGTCCGCAGGCGGCGAGAGCTGCCACTGCCGTAAGGGTTGAAACAGAGGACCGGCTCGGCCGGCCACCAGCTGGCCAGCGCATCGGGCGGGCTCATGGTCGGGACTATGTATTGCTGGTCCGGATTGCTCACGCCGAGCCGCTGCAACAGCAGGGCAAACTTGTCGGAGAAGTGCATGCCGCTGGAGGCCTTGCCCAGCTTGAGGTTGACCGCCTGCAAGGCATCGTCCATGCCGGCGACCCAATCTGCCCTCACCTGACTGATGAAGTAGATGTCCTTCATTTTCAGCATCTTGCCAAAGTGCACCAGACACTCCACCTCCCCCAGCGAGTGTGCCAGCCGCTTGAGTTGGCCATAGCCAGGCCGCTTGGGCACCTCTATCACCTTGTCCATGCCGAAATGATCGCGAAACAGGGGAGCCATGGCCGCAGTCGTGACGATCCACACTTCCCGCTCCGGGCTGGCGCGCTTGATTTCGCGGGCCACCCAGGATGAGACGATGGCATCGCCCAGCTTGGCATCCCAGCGCAGCAACACTATCTTCCCCTTGCGCTCATGCAGCGGGGCCGGCCGTTTGCGATCGAACAGCAGCTGCCCCAGCTTGCGGCGAAGAATGTCACGCTGGAGTTGCAGATCGTTGATTAATGACATGAATCCACCAGAAGGGCCGTTGAGTTGGAAAAAGGATGATAACAGCCTGACGCGACTAGAGCGCAATCAGGGCATCGACCTGGCGGCTGATCTCCGCCGGTGATAGGGCCGCCAGCTTGTCCGTGGTCGAGCGCAGGATGATATTGCGACCCGCCAGCGGAATGAAGGCATCGCGCCAGCGCTCGTTGTTCATCAACACCAGGGTGGGCACCCCGAAGGAAGAGGAGATATGGATGATGGAGGTATCGGTCGAGATGACCCCTCGCGCATCCTTGATGATCTTGGCGGCATCGAGAATGGTGTCGGGAAACAGCACTCTCATGTCCTGCCGCGGGCACGCCACGGGCTGCCTGGAGAATACCAGGTAGGAGATCTCCGGATAGGTCGGCAACTGGGTCAGGATCCCGTCGATCTGCGCCTCCGTCATCGAGTTGCCGACCTGGCTGCCCGTCAGGTTGACCAGCAGATAGCGGCCATACGCGCTGGTATCGAGCTGCTCATTGCAGGGTGACGGTACTGTGGCCGGCACGCCAGCCGCATCACCTGCCACGCTGAGCATGCGATAGACGAAGTGATCCCTGACTGGGCGTGACGACACTATGCAGGCCTTCTTGTTGAACAGCGGCAGCAACTTCTGCTGCCCGTCACTCTTGAAGCGCAGGGGCAACGACTGCAAGCGCCCGTTGGCCAGCAACAACAACTTGGCCATGGCGATATCGTCGGGCTCGTCAAATAGATTGATCACCAGATCATACTGCCGTTGCCTGAGTTCACGCAGCTTGCACCACATGCTCGACGACCACAGGGTGTCGTTCAGGGTGATCACGTGACACTCATCGATCCCGGCGACCGACGCCGCCAGCAGCTGGTTGCGCTGGCTGCACACCAGCTCGAGGCGCGCGGCGGGGTACATCTCTCTGAGCCGAGCAATGGCGGGCAGGGTGAGAATGAAATCGCCGATGGCGTCATAACCGACCACCAGCACCCTCTCCACCTTCGCCCCGGCGGGGCATGGGGTGGCGTCAGGCGCTCTGCCGATCAGCCATCTGGCAATGGAATGGGTAAGCAACTTCTTGAGATTCATGGGTTATCCAGCATGAGCATGTATGACCGGCAGCGTCGGCAAGGCTAACAGGGCTGCCAACCGACAGCCACCGTCGGCACGCCCAGTGCTATTTCAGATAGTGGCCGTAGGCTCTGTCATCTATGGTGGTGGTGAACAGATCCACATCCAGACAGCAGGGCTCCACCCCGGAGGCCGACAGGCCGTTGAGCTGCAAGCGGCCGGTCAGATAGTCGGAGGGCATCCGCAGCGGATAGGCGCACTGCAATAATTTTTTCGCCCCGGCCAGGGTCAGCACATACCCAGCGGTAGAGAGCACTCCTCGCTTGGAGGAGCGGCTGGGCGTCAGGTATCTGGCAAGCCGGTAGCCACCGGGCAGGGATGACAGGAATGGCCAGCGCTTGGCTTTGCCATGATGCAGGAAGACGATCTCGGACTGGCAGGAGTGCACTATCGTCTCGATGATCGCCTTGCTGTGCATGTGCAGGTAGATGTCATCCTCAAGCACCACGCAGCGATCGATACCCTCGGCGACGACGCGCTCATAAACTCGGATATGGCTCATGGCACAACCAATCTCGCCAAAACTCAGTGCATGGCCACACACTTCTTTCGCCAGCGCCAAATCCACCTTGGCCAGCTCGGCATTGCTCAGCGTCTTTCCGTCGGTTGCATCTACAAACTCGAAATCTATGCCCAGATGCGCCATCTGCTGGACAACCATCGCCCGTCGCTCAACGCTGCGAGCCAAACTGATGACAAAAACCGGAATCATGACGTACAGGTATCCTTTTTAAACTCATGGGCAAACCAGATGAAAACCAGGCTGAGCGTGTACAGATAGAGCACCCCTTGATGCTCAAACGGCACATCGCTTAGGGAGTTAATGACAAACGCGAGGGGAACCAGCACACCCGCCGAAATCCTGCTTATATTGTTCGCCGCCAGATAGAGCGGCAGGCCAAGAAAGATCACCAGTGCAATAAATCCTATGCTGCCGCGGATCACCAGATTCTGCATATATTGGTTATGGGCATGGGCCAGCTCCGAGCTAAGAATCGATGGAGATAGCACTCCGCTCTCAGCCTGCCTCCGCTTCAGTGCGTCAAACCCATTTGTCCCCACCCCGGCCAAGGGTGCATCCAAAAATCCTAGCCAGGCGCTCTGCCATGCCACAACGCGCAAGCCCCAAGATGAATCATATGAGCCTTCCTCTACCAACTTGAGATCCGACACGGCAGAGTGAACCCTGCTCTGTACCAGCTGATTGGTATGATAAATAACTCCAATTGAAGCCACGCAAAGCATGGCTACCGCAACGTATTTCCACGGCTTGAAGTAGGCTTTGTAGCAGATGACGTAGGCGAGAATGACTCCGAAGGCGAGCCAGACCCCCCGGCTCTGGGAGAGATAAAGTGCAAACAGGGCTGCCATCAAACCAACTAGGCTCCCCCCTCTCAACCATCCAGGCAGCCGTTCCTGCTGAAAGACGAACCAGTTGAGAATGACTAAGGTCAGCGCGGCCTGCGAAAAGAGAATGGCATTGGTAAACCCTTCCACCCTGTCAATGCCGTGCTGGTATTGCCAGATGCTGAGGATACCCAATCCCATCCCGCCCAGCACGATGGCCAGATAACCCAGCATCAACAGGCTCGGCTTGCGCGGCATCATCAGCGCAAAAACGAGGACATAAAACAGCCCGCGCATGACCCCGTATTGATCACCGTGGATCAACCGGTTGACGAAGATCATGGCAGCATAGACCAGCAGACCCCAGAGAATGCGACGATCTTTGAGCCCCACATCCCGTTGTTTGCCAACAAAGTAATTCAACAAACCGAATATACCGGTCACGGCCAGCAGATTGGATTGAATGCTCTGGCCGAAAGGGGCCAGAAACAGGCCACAAAAAGAAAAGATGATGGTCAGCCCAAACAGGGCAGTGGTAATTCTATCTAACAATTCAATATTTCTTTTACTGGGCATCAATCAAGACTTCCTGAAGACATAGTTACCCCGGATTTTGCGCCACAGGCCAAAAACATCGGTACGCGGGAAAATAGCAATACGACGGATCCTGAAAGGGTCCTGGTGCATGGCTCTGGGCCCGCTGTTGGTGGCCACCGCAAAACGATACCCTGCGGCTATAGCCTGCTCCTTGGCGCTCTCATCCATATCCCCATAAGGGTAGGCGAACGACAGCAGAGGGTGGCCGAGCAGGGCTTCGAGTTGTCGTTTGTTCTCTTGGATTTCATGAGCTTGCTGCTCGGGTGCAAGCTTGCTCAACCTGGGGTGGGTCAGGGTATGCCCGCCGATCTCCACATGACCGGAGGCCGTCAGCGCCTTGAGCTGCTCGCCATTCATCAGGTCCACCCGGGTGTCCGGGTTGCTCGCCTGTTCCACATCCCAGCGGTTATATCCTTCCCCCGTGACCACGTATACCACGGCTTTGTAACCATATTTTTCCAGCAGCGGCAGCATGCGGGTCAGGTTGTCCTGATAGCCGTCGTCGGCGGTGATCATTAGGTACTTCTTGCCGTACTGCAGCCGGTGAATGAAGCCCTTGTCCGCCAGATCGCGGAACGTCAGGGTCTCATAACCCAGCCACTTCAGCAGGCGCAGGTGCTTCTCGAACATGGCGATCGGCATCCAGGTGCCGTGCACCCCCTTCTCGCTGTCATGCTCGATGAAACGGTGGTACATGATGACCGGCATCTCGCGACGCAGGGTCTCGACCACCGCATCCTGATAGATGGACTCCAGGCCGGAGACCACTCCCGCCAAGCCATACTCGACCTGAATGCGCTGACGAATTGTGTCTGAAACGGTGCCACTGGCCAGGGCCGGGGCAATCTGCGCCTTCAGTGCGGCAAAATCGATCGCCAGATCCTGGGGGCCGATATCGCCGAAGTTGCTGGCCAGCGCCTCATCCAGATTGTGCTCGGTCACCAGCCCGATGGCCTTGGCCTCACCGATGGCAAAGGCGGGACGACCGCAGAGCAGGGCCTCCATCGCCACCCGACCGGCCCCGATCACCAGATCGCATTGCGCCATCAGCGCAGGGACATCCTCCACGTAGCCGACGAAATCGACCCGCTCCTGAAAACGCTGGAAACGCGCCGGCAGCTGGCTGCCGCTCACCACCTTCACCTGGCAGGCGTCCAGATCCAGCACCTCATCCAGCAACCGATAGCAGAGCTCACCCTTGGGGCCGCTCAGCCGGCCTACGATCGCGATCACCGGTCTAGCATTGGTCGGGGCCGGCACTGGCTGGAACTTGTCGGTTTCGATGCCGTTGCGCAGCACCTGCACGATAGCCGGGTCAACGCCAAGGTTGTCGATGATCTGGTGGGCGATATCCTCGCAAACGGCAACCGCCCTGAACCCAAGGGCATGGAAGGCCTTGCGGGAGGCATGCACCGGCTGGCGGCCGTGCACCGTGGTGATCATGGAAGTGCCGGTCAGCATGCAGGCCACATAGCTGCTCCAGCCAGAGGCGCGGGAGTGGGCATGCACCAGCTGGATATGGTGTTTCTTGATCAGATAGATAAGGTAGAAGACGTGCCAGAAGCGGCGCAGAATGCTGCGCTTGTTGAATCGCAGCTTGAACACCTCACCCAGAGTGGGCTTGGTCAAGGTGTCCGATACGTAGAAAACCTGGTGGCCACGCCGGGTCAGTTCGTTACCGACCGTGGTGGCATAGACCTCAGCGCCCGTCACTTCGAGCTGGGAGAGTGCCATCAATATGTTCATTGCGTGGTTACCCGGTAGAGACTGAGAAAAACCGTGACAAACAACAGAGCCGGAAGCAGGTATGGCCTGCTTCCGGCTTGTCTGCATATAGCGATGTAAAACTCACCCGTTAGCGGTTGAGCCACGCCATATAATCCGCGACCCCTTCGGCCACGGTTTTGAACTCGGCGTCATAGCCGACGCCACGCAGCTTGGTCATGTCAGCCTGAGTGAAGCTCTGATAGCGACCCTTGAGGTGATCCGGGAAGGGAATATACTCGATGGCACCCTTCTGATGATGCTTGATCACTGCTTCGGCCACGTTCTGGAACGGTTCGGCCCGACCGGTACCACAGTTGAAGATGCCGGAGTGCTGCGGATTCAGCCAGAACCAGAGGTTCACCTTGCAGACGTCATCCACATAGATGAAATCGCGCATCTGGCCGCCGTTGGGGAAACCGTCGCAGCCTTCGAACAGCTTGGGATTCTCGCCCTTCTTCACCTGGGTATTGAGGTGGAAGGCAACCGAGGCCATGGAGCCCTTGTGCTGCTCGCGCGGGCCATAGACGTTGAAGTACTTGAGGCCGACCACCTGGGAGTTGATCTCCGGCATCCAGCGACGCACGTACTGGTCGAACAGCTGCTTGGAGTAGCCGTAGACGTTGAGCGGCTGCTCGAACTTCGGATCTTCGATGAAGTTGTCGTTGCGCCCGCCATAGGTTGCAGCAGAGGAGGCGTAGATGAACGGAATTTCACGCTCGATGCAGTAGTGGAACAGATCCTTGGAGTACTCGTAGTTGACCTCCATGATGAACTTGCCATTCCACTCGGTGGTGGCGGAGCAGGCACCTTCGTGGAAGATCACCTCGATGCCGCCATCCCACTCTTCAAATTCGTCGCCGGAGACGATCCGCGCCTGGAACTCATCCTTATCCATGTAATCGGCAATGGTCAGATCGACCAGATTGACGAACTTGGTGCCGTCGGTCAGGTCATCGATGACCACCACATCGGTCCGTCCTTGAGCGTTCAGCTGCTTGACCAGATTGCTGCCGATAAAGCCAGCACCGCCAGTTACTACGATCATGGAGTTTGCCTCGCGTACGTTGATGGCCACGTGTGACTGCCTGTTAAAGCTGTGTATAGTGAGCCAATTTGAAATTGCCGAAAAGTTTATCACGGGCCGCAAGGGGATTCGACCTTGACGATTTCACCGGCCAGGGGCCCGGCAGAGGGAACAGCGATGAAAACCAGAGACAGGATCATTCACAGCGCCACCGAGCTGTTCAACGATCAGGGTGAGCGCAACATCACCACCAACCACATTGCCGCCCATCTGGGCATCAGCCCGGGCAACCTCTATTACCACTTCCGCAATAAAGAAGACATCATCCACTCCATCTTCGACCAGTACGCCCGCCACCTGAGCGAGAGCTTCACGCCGGCGCGCAGCGACGAGATCAAGCTGGAAAACCTGATGGGCTATCTGGATGCCATCTTCTATCTGATGTGGCAGTTTCGCTTCTTCTACGCCAATCTGCCGGACATCCTGAGCCGCGATGAGCCGCTGCAGCAAAAGTACCTCAAGGCCCAGGAGCAGTTGCGCGCCGCCGTGGTGGCCCTGCTCAGAAGCCTGCGCGAGGGCGGCATCATAAATGTCAGCGACGAGGATCTGCCGGATCTGGGCCAGACCATCAAGATGGTGGTCACCTGCTGGATCCCGTTCCAGATTGCCCAGGCCCCCAACACCCGCATCACCAAGCCGTTGCTCTATCAGGGTGTCTTGCGGGTACTGTTTCTGCTGCGCCCCTATGTGCAGCCCCAGGTGGCCGACCAGATCCGCCAGCTGGAACAGCACTATCGTCAACTGGCCCAACCAGCCGGGTGAGATCTGTTTCACAATTGTTGAATGTCAGCACAATCATTTGAATTCACCGCAACAGATTGCAGTAAAATACTGCCCATTGTTGATAATCAGCTGAAATAGCCAATAAGGATCGAGGATGTCTAACGGATTCTATCGTCACCTGACCGAGCAGCTTGAGCAGGTGCAGGCTGAAGGGTTGTACAAGCAGGAGAGCGTCATCACCTCGGCCCAGCAGGCCCGGATTGCGGTGGGCGGCGAGCAGGTGCTGAACTTCTGTGCCAACAACTATCTGGGACTGGCCAACCACCCGGACCTGATTGCAGCGGCTCATCAGGGGCTGGACAGCCACGGCTTCGGCATGGCCTCGGTCCGTTTCATCTGCGGCACCCAGGATCAGCACAAGGAGCTGGAGCAGAAGATGTCTGCCTTCCTCGGCACCGAAGACACCATCCTCTACTCCTCCTGCTTCGATGCCAATGGCGGTCTGTTCGAAACCCTGTTCGGTGCCGAAGACGCCATCATCTCCGATGCTCTCAACCACGCCTCCATCATCGACGGGGTCCGGCTGTGCAAGGCCAAGCGCTATCGCTACGCCAACAACGACATGGCCGAGCTGGAAGCCCAGCTCAAGCAGGCTGACGCCGACGGCGCCCGCTTCAAGCTGATCGCCACCGACGGCGTCTTCTCCATGGATGGCGTCATTGCCGACCTCAAATCCATCTGCGATCTGGCCGACAAATACGACGCCCTGGTGATGGTGGACGACTCCCACGCCGTCGGCTTCATCGGCGAGAACGGCCGCGGCACCCATGAATACTGTGGCGTGATGGACAGGGTCGACATCATCACCGGTACCCTGGGCAAGGCGCTCGGCGGTGCCTCCGGTGGCTACACCTCCGGCAAAAAGGAGGTGATCGACTGGTTGCGCCAGCGCTCCCGCCCCTATCTCTTCTCCAACTCGCTGGCCCCCTCCATCGTCGCCGCCACCATCAAGGTGATCGACATGCTGGCCGACGGGCATGCGCTGCGCTCCAGCCTCAAGGAGAACAGCCAATACTTCCGCGAGCGGATGAGCGCCGCCGGCTTCACCCTGGCCGGGGCTGATCACGCCATCATTCCGGTGATGCTGGGTGACGCCAAACTGGCCGCCGAGATGGCAAGCCGCATGCTGGCCGCCGGCATCTACGTGGTGGGCTTCTCCTTCCCGGTGGTGCCCAAGGGTCAGGCCCGCATCCGCACCCAGATGTCCGCCGCCCACACTCGTGAGCAGCTGGACAAGGCCATCGATGCCTTCATTCGCATCGGCCGCGAACTCGACATCATCTGATTTGAATCAAGGGGCCTGGCGCCCCTTCTTTCTGCATTCATCGTGAAGGAACAACCATGAAAGCGCTCTCCAAACTGCACAAAGAAGTCGGCATCTGGATGACGGACGTACCGGCCCCCGAACTCGGCCACAACGACCTGCTGATCAAGATCCGCAAGACCGCCATCTGTGGCACCGACATCCATATCTACAACTGGGACGAGTGGTCACAGAAGACCATCCCGGTGCCCATGGTGGTCGGCCACGAATACGTCGGGGAAGTGGTCGCCATCGGCCAGGAAGTGCGCGGCTTCGCGGTTGGAGACCGGGTATCCGGTGAAGGCCACATCACCTGTGGTCACTGCCGCAATTGCCGTGCCGGCCGCACCCACCTGTGCCGCAATACCATAGGTGTCGGCGTCAACCGCCCCGGCGCCTTCGCCGAGTATCTGGTGATCCCGGCCTTCAACGCCTTCAAGCTGCCGGACAACGTCCCCGATGAACTGGCCGCCATCTTCGATCCGTTCGGCAACGCGGTGCACACCGCCCTCTCCTTCGACCTGGTCGGTGAAGACGTGCTGATCACCGGCGCCGGCCCCATCGGCATCATGGCCGCCGCCGTCTGCCGCCACGTGGGTGCCCGCCACGTGGTGATCACCGACGTCAACGAATACCGGCTCGAGCTGGCCCGCAAGATGGGCGCCACCCGCGCCGTCAACGTGACCAAGGAACAGCTCAGCGGCGTGATGAGCGAACTCGGCATGACCGAAGGGTTCGACGTGGGGCTGGAGATGTCCGGCGTGCCCAGCGCCTTCCAGGACATGATCGACAAGATGAACCACGGCGGCAAAATCGCCATGCTCGGCATCCCCCCCGCTACCATGGCCATCGACTGGGGCAAGGTGATCTTCAAGGGACTGTTTATCAAAGGGATCTACGGTCGTGAGATGTTCGAGACCTGGTACAAGATGGCCAGCCTGATCCAGTCCGGGCTGGATCTCTCCCCCATCATCACCCATCGCTTCCACATCGACGACTTCCAGCAAGGGTTCGATGCCATGCGCTCAGGCCAGTCCGGCAAGGTGATCCTCAGCTGGGACAAATAAGCCTTTCGTCCCGCCCATGAGATGAAACCCGGTGAAAACCGGGTTTCTTTTTTTCGGGCCAGCCTCGCCAGTTTGTGATCTGACGAAGAAACTTTGCACGCAGAGTGCTTAACACTTCACACACAAGCGTTTAAATGGCTGTAACTATTCGGTTATAATCCAGTCGTTTTCTAGGGATAATAAAAGCCTGCTGGGAGTACATGAGCGTGTTGAAAAAACTGAGCTATTTGCTGGCGGTCGGGATGACGGCCGCCAGTTTGTCCGGTGTGGTGCTTGCTGCCGATGATATGTCACCGGAGGCAATTGCCGAGCGGATCAAGCCTGTCGGTCAAGTCTATACCGCCAAGGATCTGGAAGGGATTGCGACCGCAGGCGCAGCCCCTGCGGCGACAGCGGCATCTGGTCCGCGCGACGGCGAAGCCGTGTTCAAGGGCGCCTGCTTCGCCTGCCACGATGCCGGCATCGCCGGTGCACCCAAGCGTGGCGACAAGGCCGCCTGGGAACCACGTATCGCCCAAGGCATTGAAACACTTAAGAAACACGCCATTGCCGGCTTCGCAGGCAAGACCGGTGTGATGCCGCCACGAGGAACTTGCGCCACCTGTAGCGATGAAGAGATCGAAAACGCCATTCACTACATGATCGACAAGCTCTAAGTGTTTGAAAGGGCCGCATTTGCGGCCCTTTCAATCTGATGACTTCCGGCTACTCTTTGTAGGGTAGGCAAACCGGGAGTTACTCATGTCAGCGCAACCAATAGCACCCCATTACTCGACTCCCTTGCTGGCGTTGGTCTCCGCTATTATGGATTTCCCCGCCCCCTCCGCCGCTACTTCCAAAGATTACGACACCCTGATCCAGCAGCTGAACCAGCTCTGCCCGCTGCAGCATTTCGGCATGCTCGGCTTGTCGGAAGCCGGCCTGCAGTGGGTATGCGAATACCAGATCTCCGACAGCTTCAAGTTGCAGCTGGGGCTGGAAGAGTCGCGCATCACCGATCAACTGACCCAGCTCGATGAAGCCGATGGCTGGTGCTCGCTGCCGGTCGAGCATGGTCAGGTCCAGTGGCTGCTGGCATGCTGCCAGCCCAAGGAACTGCCAACCCTGCGCCTGTTGCTGGAGTGCCTGGCCAAGCGGTTGAACGAGACCCAGGCAGGCTCCCAGCTATCGGAGCTGGCCTCACCGCTGATCCGCAAAGACCCTGACTGGCAGAAGAAGATCGAGAGCATCAACCGCATCATCCGGCTGGCCAACACCTTGCCCAGTCAGGCGCTGTTCTCCCAGCTCGAGGCAGTCCTGCGCCAGATGCTGGCCATTCAGGACATGCTGCTGGTGCGCATCGACAGCCACCGGCTCGAGAAGATCTATCCGGAGCAGCCTCCCCACAGCGACGAGTTCATCACCGGGCTGTGCCACAGCACCAACAACATGGAACAGCACAAGGAGCAGCTCTACTGGTACAGCCAACCGCTGCGCCTTCAGCAGCAGTATTTCGCCCACTTTCTCATCAGCCTGCAGCACCCACTGGAAACCGATGATCGACTGTTTCTCGACTTCCTGCGCAGCCAGCTCACCCTGCTGCTGGAGCTGAGGCGGATCCGCCAGCAGCTGCACGACATCAACTCGGAAGATTCCATCAACCAGCGCCTGCAGCAGTTGCGTCAGACCAACCTCAGGCTACAAAAGCAGCTCAAGCAGCATCAGGAGCTGGAACGCCGGCTGCAGTTCGACGCCCTGCACGATCCGCTGACTCAGCTGCCCAACCGTGCCCTGCTGATGAATCACCTCAACCATGCCATGACCCACTTTCACCGCTACAAGTCGCCCGGGTTTTCGCTGATCTTCATCGATGTGGACCATTTCAAGCAGGTCAACGACACCCTGGGCCACAGCGCCGGTGACCAACTGCTCAAGGAGATGAGCCGCCGTCTGCAGACCTGCATTCGGCAGAACGACATGGTGGCCAGGCTGGGCGGGGATGAATTCGTCATCTATCTGGACAACAGCAAGACCGAAGAGGATATCAGCCCGGTTCTCAACCGCATCATCAGCCGCCTCTCCTACCCTTTTCGACTGATGGGCAACGAGCTGGGTATCACGGTCAGTCTGGGGGTGGCCAGCGTATCGGAACAGACCTCCGACATCAGCCAGCTGCTTCATCAGGCCGACTTGGCCATGTACCAGGCCAAACGCAACGGCCGCAGTCGCATCGTCAGCTATTCGGAAGAGTGCTCGGTCCAGACCTGGGCCTCGCCGGAAGAGATGTTGGCAAGAGCGCTGCGTGAAGGGCGCATCGTCCCCTATTTTCAGCCGGTGATCCGGCTCAAGGACAGCCGGCTGACCGGGCTGGAGGTGATGGCCCGCTGGATCACCGAAGAGGGGGTGCTCAAGGACGCGTTCGACTTTATCCCGCTGGCGGAGCAGTGCGGTCTGATTCAGGAGCTGGACTACCAGATCCTGAGCCACACCTGCCAACAATTGAAGGAGTGGCTGCCGCTGTCAGGCCAGAGCAAGTTCAAGGTGGCCATTAACTTGTCCGGCAAGCATCTGGTCAGTCATGAGCAGATCATGAAGTTGGTTGAAATCATCGAATCCGAGGGGATAGCCCCCGGTTATCTGATCTTCGAGTTCAATGAGCGGGAGCTGTCACGGCAGGATTCCGATGCCCTCACCTCGTTGCACGAACTGAGAGCCAAGGGTATCCAGATCAGTCTGGATGACTTTGGGACCGGGTTTTCGTCCCTCAACGCCCTGTTCCACTTTCCGGTGGACTACATCAAGGTGGATGACAGCTTCACTCATCGCATGCTGCAGTCACCCAAGGATCTCGCCCTCATCCGAGCCATGCGCGACATCTGCCAGGATCTGGACTTCACCTTGGTGGTGGAGGGCATCGAAAACCAGCAGCAACTGCAGAAACTGATCGATCTGGGCTGCTTGATGGGCCAGGGGCGCTATATCTCGCCGCCCATGCCCGGAGCCGATATCACGCCCCTACTCACCCAGACCAAGAGCGAGCGTGGCTAACCGCCACTCAATCCTTCTTGAACAGCGCTCTCAGGTTGGCGACCCCGACCTGCCCCTTCTGTTGGCGCTCCTCGGCCGTCACCTTCTTCTGGTTTTCCCACTCCAGATCGTCCTGCGGCAGTTCCAGCAGGAAGCGACTCGGCTCCGGCCGCACCGACTCGCCGTACTGGCGCCGCTCCTTACAGAGGGTAAAAGTCAGTTCGGTCTGGGCCCGGGTGATACCCACATAGGCAAGGCGCCGCTCCTCCTCCACGTTGTCCTCGTCGATGCTGGTCTGGTGGGGCAGCAGGCCCTCCTCCATGCCCACCATGTAGACGTAGGGAAACTCCAGCCCCTTGGAGGCGTGCAGGGTCATCAGCTGCACTTGGTCAGCCTCGTCCTCCCCCTCGTTGCGCTCCATCATGTCACGCAAGGTGAGCCGGGTAACCACCTGAGCCAGCGTCATCGCTTCCTCCAGCTCATCTCCCTCCAGCATCTCGGTGATCCAGCGGTAAAGGGTGGAGACGTTCTGCATCCGCATCTCTGCCGCCTTCGGGCTGGGAGAGGTCTCGTAGAGCCACTCCTCGTAGTGGATCTCCTTGATCATGTCCCGCACCGCCTCCACCGGATTGCCGCGCAGCGCCTGATCGCCGAGCCGCACCAGCCAGTTGGTGAAGGCCTGCAGGGCGGATAGACCACGCCCGGAGAGATGTTGCTCCAGCCCCAGCTCGAAGCTGGCAGCAAACAGGCTCTTGCCGCGCTGGTTGGCATACTGTCCCAGTTTTTCGAGGGTAGTGGGACCTATCTCGCGGCGCGGCAGGTTGACCACCCGCAGGAAGGCGGTGTCCTCGTCCGGGTTAACCAGCAGCTTGAGGTAGGCCATGATGTCCTTGATCTCGGTGCGGGAGAAAAACGAGGTGCCCCCGGAGATACGGTAGGGAATACGGTTGGTCATCAGCGCCTTCTCGAAGATGCGCGACTGATGGTTGCCCCGATAGAGGATGGCGTAATCCTTGAACCGGGTGCGGTTCATGAACTTGTGGCCCATCAGCTCGGCGGCGATACGCTCCGCCTCGTGCTCCTCATTCTTGGCAAACAGCACCTTGAGCTTCACCCCTTCATCAAGCTCGGAGAAGAGCGCCTTGTCATAGACGTGGGGGTTGTTGGCGATCAGGATGTTGGCGCACTTGAGGATGCGCTTCTTGGAACGGTAGTTCTGCTCCAGCTTAATGAGTTTGAGGCTGGGAAAATCCTCGTTCAGCAGCACCAGGTTCTGCGGCTTGGCACCGCGCCAGGAGTAAATGGACTGGTCATCGTCTCCCACCACGGTAAAACGGGCCCGCTCGCCGACAATCTGCTTCACCAGCTCGTACTGGCTGGTGTTGGTGTCCTGATATTCGTCGACCAGCAGATAACGGATCTTGTTCTGCCAGCGGGTACGCACCTCCTCGTTACTCTTGAGCAACAGGGTCGGCATCACGATGAGATCGTCAAAATCCAGCGCGTTGTAGGCCACCATCTGACGGTGATAGCGTTCATAGAGCTGGGCCAGCAACACTTCCTCCGGGCCGCGGGCGATGCGCATGGCGCGAGCCGGCAGGATGAGGTCGTTCTTCCAGTTGGAGATCTGGCTGATGAGGGCCGAGAGCTTGTCCTTGTCGTTATCGAGCTCCGCCTCGGTCAGCTCTTTCAGCAGCGCCAGCTGATCGGTATCGTCAAACAGGGAAAAATTGGCCTTGAGGTTCAGGCTCTTGTGCTCGCGGCGGATGACCTCGAGCCCCAAAGTGTGGAAGGTGGAGACCATCAGCCCCCGTGCCTCCTTGCGACCCAGAGTCTGGCCGACCCGCTCTTTCATCTCTCTCGCGGCCTTGTTGGTAAAGGTCACGGCGGCGATGTTGCGCGCGTTGTAGCCACACTGCTGTACCAGATAGGCAATCTTGTTGGTGATGACGCGGGTCTTGCCCGATCCGGCCCCCGCCAGCACCAGGCAAGGGCCGGAGACAAACTTGACCGCTTCGTTCTGATTGGGGTTGAGCTTCATGGGCCGGATCTCTTGGCTTATGATGAGGGGCGGCATTGTAACAGAGATCCCGCAGGCAGCCGAAACCGCAGGCAATATCCCGCCACTGCGCCTTGTGTTTGGCCGCCATTTTCCGGATCATGGCCGACTTTTCCAGATGATATGAGGGGAGCATGAACCAGCAACAGCACGCTCGGCTGCGCAGCCAGTTTCCGGCCTTGGCGCAAGAGGTCAACGGCCACCCTCTGATCTATCTGGACAACGCCGCCACTACCCAGAAGCCCCAGGTGGTACTGGATGCCATCGCACATTACTACAGCGCCGACAACGCCAACGTACACCGCGCCGCCCATGCCCTGAGCGGCCGCGCCACCCGTGCCTTCGAGGCCGCCCGCGAGACGGTTGCCCGCTTTATCAATGCGCCTCACAGTCGCGAGGTGATCTGGACCCGTGGCACTACTGAGGCGATCAATCTGGTGGCCCAGAGCTGGGGCATGAGCGAGCTCAAGGCGGGAGACGAGATAGTGCTCAGCACCCTGGAGCACCACGCCAACATCGTCCCCTGGCAGCTGATTGCCCAGCGTACCGGCGCCGTGATCCGGGTCATCCCCCTCGATGAACGGGGCGATCTCGATCTGGCGGCCTATCACGCCATGCTGGAGCCACGCACCCGGCTGGTGAGCGTGGCCCACGTCTCCAATGCCCTTGGCACCGTCAATCCAGTCAAAGAGATGGTGGCGGCGGCCAAGGCGGTCGGGGCCCTGACCCTGATCGACGGGGCCCAGGCGGTGGCTCATCTCGAGGTGGATGTACAGGCCATCGGCTGCGACTTCTACGCATTCTCCGGCCACAAGCTCTATGGCCCGACCGGGATCGGCGTGCTGTGGGGCCGCACCGAACTGCTGGAGCGGATGCCACCCTGGCAAGCGGGGGGCGAGATGATCGACAGAGTCAGCTTCGCCGGCACCACCTTCAACACCCTGCCTTTCAAGTTTGAAGCCGGCACTCCCCATATTGCCGGCGCCATCGGCCTCGCCGCTGCCATCGACTTTGTGATGGAGCAGGACAAGGATTCATTGGCCAGCCATGAAGCGGCGCTGACCAACTATCTGGTTGCCGGACTGCAACAGGTGCCGGGGCTACGCTTGGTCGGCGAACCTCGCCAGCGCGCCGGCGCCGTCTCCTTCCTGCTGGAGGATATCCACCCGCAGGACGCCGCCACCCTGCTCGACATGCAGGGGATCGCGCTGCGGGTCGGCCATCACTGCGCCATGCCGCTGATGGAATCGCTCGGTATCGGCGGTACCCTGCGCGCCTCGCTGGCCTGCTACAACAATCGGGACGATGTCGACGCCCTGCTGGCCGCCCTGCACAAACTCAGTGACTTCTTCTAAGGCAGACAATCCAATGAACAGCCTCACAACCTATACCCGAATAGGCGTTGAGCCCGACGCAAATAGCATCCGTCAGCAATTTGCGGCAGCAAACGGCTGGGAGAACCAGTACCGGCTCATTATCCAGCTCGGCAAGCAGCTGCCTGCACTGCCCGGCGAATGGCAGCAGGAGGCATTTCGCCTCAAGGGATGTGAAAGCCAGGCCTGGCTGAAAGGGGAGAAAGGCGAGGATGGTAACTGGCACTTTGCCTGCGATTCCGATGCCCGCATCGTGCGCGGCCTTATCGTCATCGTGCTGGCGGCGCTCAACCACCAACCCGCAGCAGCGATCCAGTCCTTCGACATGGAGAGCTATTTCAGCGAACTGGGACTTGAGAAACACTTGAGCCCGTCACGGGGCAACGGGCTCAGAGCTATCGTGTTGGCAATCCGGGGGCAGGCCGTCTAACCCGCCTTGTCGGTCGATTAGGCTTCGCCAATCGACCCTGCTTCTTCATTCCCGGCCTCTTTCTCGGCACGGGCTCCCCGCTCGGCAATCTTCTTCAATACCCGGGAAGCCGCGACCAAGCCAAAGGTAGCCGTCACCGGCGTTACGGCTCCGAAGCCGGAGGCACAATCCATCTTCATATTGCCGTCGCTGGCCGCCTTGGCCTGGCAGGTGCCGCCATTGCCATCCGGATAACTCAGCTGCTCGGTTGAGAAGACACACTCCACCCCGAATTTGCGCGCCGGATTCTTGCTGAAGTTGTGCAGTCGGCGCAGGTCGGAGCGCACCTTGGCGGCCAGCGGATCCTGAATAGTCTTGGCAAGATCCGCCACGGTGATCTGGGTCGGGTCCATCTGCCCGCCGGCACCACCCGCCACGATCACCGGGATCTTGTTGCGCTTGCAGAAGGCAATCAGCGCCACCTTGGCCTTGACCGAGTCGATGGCATCCACCACATAGTCAAACTCCCGCTTGATGTGCTCGGCCAGGTTGTCGGCGGTGACGAAATCATCCACCTCGATCACCTCGCAATCTGGATTGATGGCACGGATGCGCTCGGCCATCACCTCCGTCTTGAGACGACCGACCGTGCCCTGCATGGCATGGATCTGGCGATTGGTGTTGGTGATGCAGATGTCATCCATGTCGATCAGGGTGATCTGGTTGATGCCGGCCCGAGCCAGCGCCTCGGCCGCCCAGGAGCCGACGCCACCTATCCCGACCACACAGACTTTCGCCTGGCTGAAGGAGCGCAGCGCACTCTGACCATAAAGACGGGCAATGCCCCCGAATCGCTGTAGATACTCTGCTTTCATACCACCACCTTGCTTGAGGGCGGCCATTATAGCGGCAACCTCTCTCAGGGGCGATGATCGGATGATGGCGGTGTTGATGTGAGGGAAAATGCGTGCGGTATCGGAAACGAAAAAAAGCCCAGTCTTTCGACTGGGCTTCTTGTTAGTGGCGGAGCGGACGGGACTCGAACCCGCGACCCCCGGCGTGACAGGCCGGTATTCTAACCGACTGAACTACCGCTCCGCTGTCTGGTTAGCTTTTTGCTAAATTGTCTGCCGCTTCATTGAGGTGTCATCCTCGCAGCCAGTAATGTGATTCTTCACATCACTGTTTGATTGGGTGCCTGGCAGTGTCCTACTCTCGCATGGCGAATGCCACACTACCATCGGCGCTACCGCGTTTCACTTCTGAGTTCGGCAAGGGATCAGGTGGTTCCACGGCGCTATGGCCGCCAGGCAAATTCTTCAATCTTAGAAAGCTGACGTGAATAACGAACTGCCTGTTGGCGTCGCTATCACTGAATTAGTAGTTCGTTCATTCGCTACAAGGCCCAGAACACTTCTTGGGTGTTGTATGGTTAAGCCTCACGGGTAATTAGTATGGGTTAGCTCAACACGTCGCCGCGCTTACACACCCCACCTATCAACGTTGTGGTCTCCAACGGCCCTTTAGGACCCTCAAGGGGTCAGGGATGACTCATCTCAGGGCTCGCTTCCCGCTTAGATGCTTTCAGCGGTTATCGATTCCGAACTTAGCTACCGGGCAGTGCCACTGGCGTGACAACCCGAACACCAGAGGTTCGTTCACTCCGGTCCTCTCGTACTAGGAGCAACTCCCTTCAATCATCCAACGCCCACGGCAGATAGGGACCGAACTGTCTCACGACGTTCTGAACCCAGCTCGCGTACCACTTTAAATGGCGAACAGCCATACCCTTGGGACCGACTTCAGCCCCAGGATGTGATGAGCCGACATCGAGGTGCCAAACACCGCCGTCGATATGAACTCTTGGGCGGTATCAGCCTGTTATCCCCGGAGTACCTTTTATCCGTTGAGCGATGGCCCTTCCATTCAGAACCACCGGATCACTATGACCTACTTTCGTACCTGCTCGACCTGTCCGTCTCGCAGTTAAGCTGGCTTATGCCATTGCACTAACCTCCTGATGTCCGACCAGGATTAGCCAACCTTCGTGCTCCTCCGTTACTCTTTGGGAGGAGACCGCCCCAGTCAAACTACCCACCAGGCACTGTCCGCGACCCCGATTCAGGGGCCTGCGTTAGAACATCAAACATACAAGGGTGGTATTTCAAGGACGGCTCCAGCGCAACTGGCGTCACGCCTTCAAAGCCTCCCACCTATCCTACACATGTAGGTTCAATGTTCAGTGCCAAGCTGTAGTAAAGGTTCACGGGGTCTTTCCGTCTAGCCGCGGGTACACCGCATCTTCACGGCGAATTCGATTTCACTGAGTCTCGGGTGGAGACAGCATGGCCATGGTTACACCATTCGTGCAGGTCGGAACTTACCCGACAAGGAATTTCGCTACCTTAGGACCGTTATAGTTACGGCCGCCGTTTACCGGGGCTTCGATCAAGAGCTTCGCTTGCGCTAACCCCATCAATTAACCTTCCGGCACCGGGCAGGTGTCACACCCTATACGTCCACTTTCGTGTTTGCAGAGTGCTGTGTTTTTGATAAACAGTCCCAGCCATCTGGTCACTGCGACTCCCAACTGCTCCATCCGCAAGGGACTTCACTGTCAAGAGCGAACCTTCTCCCGAAGTTACGGTTCTATTTTGCCTAGTTCCTTCACCCGAGTTCTCTCAAGCGCCTTGGTATTCTCTACCCGACCACCTGTGTCGGTTTGGGGTACGATGACTTGTAATCTGAAGCTTAGAGGCTTTTCCTGGAAGCAGGGCATCAATGGCTTCCGCACCGTAGTGCGTTCGTCTCGTGTCTCAGTGTTGTGTCTCCGGATTTGCCTAGAAACACCACCTACGCACTTTCACCAGGACAACCGTCGCCTGGCCCACCTAGCCTTCTCCGTCCCCCCATCGCAATTACAAGTCGTGCAGGAATATTAACCTGCTTCCCATCGACTACGCCTTTCGGCCTCGCCTTAGGGGTCGACTCACCCTGCCCCGATTAACGTTGGACAGGAACCCTTGGTCTTCCGGCGAGGAGGCTTTTCACCCCCTTTATCGTTACTTACGTCAGCATTCGCACTTCTGATATCTCCAGCATGCCTCTCGACACACCTTCGCAGACTTACAGAACGCTCCCCTACCACTCACGCTTAGCGTGAATCCGCGGCTTCGGTGCCTGGTTTGAGCCCCGTTACATCTTCCGCGCAGGCCGACTCGACTAGTGAGCTATTACGCTTTCTTTAAATGATGGCTGCTTCTAAGCCAACATCCTAGCTGTCTGAGCCTTCCCACATCGTTTCCCACTTAACCAGAACTTTGGGACCTTAGCCGGCGGTCTGGGTTGTTTCCCTCTTCACGACGGACGTTAGCACCCGCCGTGTGTCTCCCGGATAGTACTTACTGGTATTCGGAGTTTGCATGGGGTTGGTAAGTCGGGATGACCCCCTAGCCCAAACAGTGCTCTACCCCCAGTAGTATTCGTCCGAGGCGCTACCTAA
>NC_008570.1:4705000-4744448 GCF_000014805.1 Aeromonas hydrophila subsp. hydrophila ATCC 7966
GACGATGGATTTCTGCTCGGCGCTCGCCTTCTCCCCTCTGGGCGGCTCCACCAGGGTGGCCATGAACAGCAAGATCCCCAGACTGAGGGCAATCCCCAGTCCCAGGCTCATCAGCTTGTATTTCATTTCGGTGCCACCGCCACGGCGATGTTGGCGATGCCTGCTGCCTTGGCTTCATCCATCACCCGCACCACCTTGCCGTGGGGTACTCGCTCGTCAGCCTGGATCACCAGGCTGGCATCGGGCTGTTCCGCCAACAGGCGGGCGACGCTGGCCTGCACCCGCTCCACGTCGATCTGCTTGCGGTCGAGGAAGATCTGCCCCTGGGCGCCGATCGCCAGCATGATGCTGGAGGACTTCTGCGCCTTGGCCTGACTGGCCTGAGGCCTGTGCACCTCGAGCCCGGCTTCGCGCACGAAGGAGGTGGTGACAATAAAGAAGATCAGCATGATGAACACGATATCCAGCATGGGGGTCATGTCGATCTGCACTTCGTCACGCTGGCGTTTGGATTGCCGTCTCATTGCATTACCTTCTCTTCTCGCAGGCCGTCCCGGGTCTTGGCCAGCGCACGCTTGGCCTGGCTCTCGAGCCGGCTGAGTAACAACACGCCGGAAAGCGCGACCACCATGCCAGCCATGGTGGGGATGGTGGCACGGGAGATCCCGCCCGCCATGCTCTCCGGGTTAAAACGGTTGGCCGCGGCCAACGCATCGAATACGCCTATCATGCCGGTCACGGTACCCAGCAGCCCCAGCATGGGGCAGAGCACCACCAGGGTGCGGATGAAGATCAGATGACGATTGAGCTCCAGCTCGGCCTCGGCCAGCCAGCGCCCGCGGATCGCCCGCGCGTGCCAGCTGTGGCGCTCGCTGCGGGCCTGCCAGCGGCCAAGCAGCTGGCGCTGCAGCGGGGCAAACCCCAGGTTGAGGTAGAGCAGCCGCTCGATCATCAGAATCCACATCAGCACCAGCAGGGCCAGAATGACCCAGAGCACCGGGCCGCCACGGCCCATGAAGCTCTGCAGCTGTTGCCAGATGTCGAACATCATGCCGCCCGCTCCATCCCGTCACGGTTGCTTTCGGCCCGCTCGGCCAGAATCCCGGCCACCTGCTGCTCCAGTACGTTGGAGAGTTCGGTGAAGCGGGATTGCAGCAGGCTGTGGGCCAGGATCAGCGGAATGGCCGCTACCAGACCCTGTACCGTGGTGACCAGCGCCATGGAGATGCCGCCCGCCATGATCTTGGGATCGCCGGTTCCGAACTGGGTGATGGCCTGGAAGGTGCCGATCATCCCGGTCACGGTGCCGAGCAGACCCAGCATGGGGGCGATGGCCGCGATCACCTTGACCATGCCGATGCCGCGCTCCATGCGAGGGGTCTCCTGCAGGATCGCCTCATCGAGACGCAGTTCGAGGGTCTCCATGCTCAGCTCGGGATGCTTGTCAGCCACCGTCAGCACCCGACCGAGGGCGTTGTCTGCATGATATTCACCGCTCTTGAGCTGGCGACGAACCCGACCCAGTTCGCGGGAGAGGCTCCACAGCCTTACCCCGGCGATCCCTAGGCCGATGGCGGCCAGCAGCACGATAATGGCGCCGACCTGGCCGCCCTGCTGGACTTGCTGCCAGAAGGTGGGGGCCTGCGCCAGCATCTCCAGCAGAGTGCCGTGGGAGGGATCCAGCGGCAGCGCTTCCCCCTCCTTACCCTGATAGGCGGCCGCCGCGGAGAGCACGCTGCCGGGCAGACCCAGCACCGGGCTCAGGCCTTCGGCAGTGGGTTGCAGGAAGCCTGCGCTCCCCAGCAGGACGAAGCTGCCGACCCGGGTCAGCGCCTGCTCGCTGGCTGCCCCCTGGGCATCGAGCACCTTGCCGGTGAACTGGGCAACCCGGCCCGATTCGCGGATCTCTTGCAGCAGGGTGGCGGGCAGCAGGGCGAGGGCGGCGCGATCCGGCACCTGCTTCTCCTGCGCCATGGCCTTGAGCGGGCCGAGGCGCTCGGGGTACTGGCCCTCGATGGCGGATTCGCTCAGCAGCTTGACCGCATCGCTGGCCCCCTGACGGGTCACCGCGAAAATCTCGTTCATGTCGCCGGAGGCCTGCTCCCACTGGGCATTGAGCTCCACCAGCTGCTTCTCGTTGCCGGCAAACTCGGCCGCCAGCTGCTTGCTGCGGCTCTGGGCCGCAGCCAGTTTGGCACGGGCACTGTTCAGCTCCTTGGAGACGGACGCCAGGTCCTGCTGGGCCTGCTGCTCACGAGCCTGCTCCTGTT
Organism: Aeromonas hydrophila subsp. hydrophila ATCC 7966; assembly: GCF_000014805.1. Classification (NCBI taxonomy): domain Bacteria; kingdom Pseudomonadati; phylum Pseudomonadota; class Gammaproteobacteria; order Aeromonadales; family Aeromonadaceae; genus Aeromonas; species Aeromonas hydrophila. Next base: position 4,707,271 of record NC_008570.1, read on the forward strand.
GCTGCCAGGCTTCATCGGCAACGGCGGCAGTAGTGCCCAGAGAGAGGGCGATGGCGAGGGGGAACCACTTCATGGTGATGCTCATGACTGGGCCTCCTGACCACGGCTGACGGAAAGGGGAACATTCAACAACTGGGGAACCTTCTTGTCGGCAGCCATCTCCAGCGCCTCGGCGATGGGAGAGAGCCACTGGCTGTCGAGAGCCTGCCACTGCTTGCTCTGCGCAGACCAGCGCCACGCCTGGGAGCGATCGGCGGTCATCGCCAGCAGGGAGACCCGACCCACCGCCAGCACATCGACCCGGCGCGGTACGCCGTCCAGCGCCAGCTCGGTAGAGTAGCTATCCAACCGGCTGCCGTATTCGGCTTCAATCTGGTAGGCCTGCAGCAGCTGGCGGAACTTCTCCGCCTCGCTCACGTCGGCGCGGGCCAGGGTCGCTTTCAACTGTTCAACCCGCGCCAGGCGATCCTCCTTGCGCAGCGGCATGTCGTTTTGCACCAGCTGCTCCAGATCGGCCTGCATCTGCAGCATCAGCGGGATCAGGCCCTGCCGGGTCTCCTGTACCGCCTCCAGCTGCTGACTCAGTTTGCCCAGCTCATTTTGCTGATCGGCCACCAGAGACTGCATGTAGCGGTTGTAGGCTTCCAGATCACGCAGTTGCAGCTGGGCATTTTGCAGCTCCAGCCGGGCGGCAACGGCCGCATCGGCGGCTTTTTCCACGCGCTGCTGGGAGGCTTTCCCGGCGGCGATGCTGTTTTTCAGTGCCGGTGCGACCAGCTCGTCGGCGCCAGCAGCGAAGTGGACTGACAATGGCAACAAGGCCAAACCCCAAAACTTATTCATGATATAAATCTTAACAATGATAACTATTCTCATTGTCTCAAAGAGTGGGGGCAGTGGCAATCAGATGATTTTGTTGGCCTTCGGCCGAAAAAACAGGATAATTTTTAAGCAAGCACGGGAGTCACTGGCGTTGGTTCTCACCACACCAAATTAATAAATAAAAAATATCTTTTCGATCAATGTGATAGAGATCGAAAAAGGAGAAGTTCATGTTCAACGATGCGATCTGGGAACACATCGATCGGTTCACCAAGGCCAAGAAGACCAGCGACATCCAGCAGCAGCTGGAGCGCTTCAGTCATCAGATGGGCTTTGATTACTTCCGTTTGCTGATTATTTTCCCCATCAGCATGCAGAAATCCCATGTGGCGTTGTTCAACAACTGCCCCACCAGCTGGTTCGATGCCTATTCAGAGCGGCACTACCTGACTCAGGACCCGGTCGTCTTCCTGGGGCTGAAGCAGACCCAGCCCATCTTCTGGAACAAGCTCGACTGCGACTCTCCCTGGCTGCCCAGCGCCAGCTACATCTTCAACTCGGCACTGCAGCTGATAAAGAGCAGGCCGGATCTGATGAAGTACCTGACCGAGCTGTCGGATCGGGAGAAGGAGTGCCTGTTCTGGGCCAGCGAGGGCAAGACCTCCTGGGAGATCGCCACCATCCTCGGCATCAGCGAACGGACCGTGAACTTCCACCTCAATCAGGTCACCAACAAGACCGACTCGAAGAACCGCAACCAGGCGATCGCCAAGAGCATCTCCAGCGGCATCATAGTGCCCTCGCTGGACGACGTGACCATCACCAACCTGCGGCTGTCATAACGGCCACCAAGCCAGACAAACAAAAAGAGCCGCAATGCGGCTCTTTTTCATTTCCGGCGACGGCTTATTCCACGGTCACGGATTTTGCCAGGTTGCGCGGCTGATCCACGTCTGTGCCCTTGATGAGGGCAACGTGGTAGGAGAGCAGCTGCAACGGCACGGTATAGACGATCGGCGCGATCATCTCTTCCACGTGGTTCAGGCTCATCACCCGCATGGTCTCGTCGCTCTTGAAGCCGGCATCGGCATCGGCGAACACATAGAGGATACCGCCACGGGCACGCACCTCTTCCACGTTGGACTTGAGCTTCTCCAGCAGATCGTTGTTTGGCGCCACGACGATGATGGGCATCTCGGCATCGATCAGCGCCAGCGGGCCGTGCTTGAGCTCACCGGCGGCATAGGCCTCGGCGTGGATGTAGGAGATCTCCTTGAGCTTGAGCGCCCCTTCCATGGCAATGGGATACTGGCTGCCACGGCCGAGGAACAGGCTGTGCTGCTTGTCGGCAAACTCTTCGGCCAGGGTTTCGATATCCTTGGCCAGCGCCAAGCTCTCTTTAATACGCAGCGGCAGGGCTTGCAGCGCCTTGACCAGTTCGGCTTCGGCGGCGGCGCTCAGATGGCCACGGCAGTGACCGACGGAGGCCACCAGCATCAGCAGGCCAGCCAGCTGGGTGGTGAATGCCTTGGTGGAGGCCACGCCGATTTCGGCACCGGCACGGGTCATGAAAGCCAGATCCGATTCACGCACCAGCGAGGAGCCCGGTACGTTGCAGATAGCCAGCGAGCTCATGTAGCCGGACTCCTTGGCCAGACGCAGCGCCGCCAGGGTATCGGCGGTCTCACCGCTCTGGGAGAGAGTCACCAGCAGGCTGTTGGGACGCACCACGGATTTGCGATAGCGGAATTCGGAGGCGATCTCCACATCACAGGAGACACCGGCGATCTCTTCGAACCAGTAGCGGGCCACCATGCCGGAGTGATAGGAGGTACCGCAGGCGACGATCTGCACGTGCTCGACCTTGTCAAAGATGGCGCGAGCGCCGTTACCGAACGATTCGACCACCACGTGATCGCTGCCCAGACGCCCTTCCAGGGTGTTGGTGATCGCTTTGGGCTGCTCGTGGATCTCCTTGAGCATGTAGTGACGGTATTCACCCTTGTCACCGGCATCGTGGGAGAGTTCGGACTCCTGCTCTTCTCGCACCACGGCGTTGCCGTTGGTATCGAAGATGTGCACGTCACGGCGGGTCACTTCGGCCACATCGCCCTCTTCCAGGAAGATGAAACGGCGGGTCACCGGCAGCAGTGCCATCTGGTCTGAGGCGATAAAGTTCTCGCCGATACCGCGACCGATCACCAGCGGTGAACCGGAGCGGGCAACCACCACGCGGCTGTCGTCGCGGCTGTCCATCACTACCGTACCGTAGGCACCGCGCAGCTGTTTCACCGCCACCTGCATGGCGGCCAGCAGGCTACCGGCGCTCTTCAGTTCGTGATGTACCAGATGGGCAATCACTTCGGTGTCGGTGTCGGAGCTGAACACATAGCCCAGCGCCTTCAACTCTTCCCGCAACTCTTCGTGGTTCTCGATGATGCCGTTGTGCACCACCACGATATGCTCGGAAACGTGGGGGTGGGCGTTGCGCTCGGAGGGCTCGCCGTGAGTGGCCCAGCGGGTATGGGCGATGCCGGTACCGCCGTGGACGGACTGCTCGTCAAGCGCCTTGGCCAGCTCGGCCACCTTGCCCAGACGGCGAACCCGCTGCAACGGCTGGTTGGCGCTGAACACGGCCACACCGGCTGAGTCATAACCGCGGTACTCCAGACGGCGCAGGCCCTCTACCAGAATTTCAGCCACATCACGTTGGGCCACAGCCCCGACGATGCCACACATACACTTCTCCTTGAGATGCAAATCGTAAAGTCAGTTGAATGGTTCAGAGCTCGATGTCAGCAAGTGACCGGGGCGCAGATAAGCGTCACCCCCTGGGCTTGAATCTGTTCTCTGGCCTCGCTGGCCAGCCCCTCGTCGGTCACCAGGGTATGGATGCTCGACCAGGGAAGTTCGAGATTGGGGATCTTGCGGCCGATCTTTTCCGACTCGACCATCACGATGACCTCCCGCGACACCTCGGCCATCACCCGCGATAACCCCACCAGCTCGTTGAAGGTGGTGGTGCCACGCTCCGGGTCGATGCCGTCGGCACCGATAAACAGCTGGTCGAAGTCGTAGGAGCGCAGCACCTGCTCCGCCACCTGACCCTGGAAGGATTCGGAGTGAGGGTCCCAAGTGCCACCGGTCATTAACAGGGTAGGCTCATTTTCCAGCTCGCGCAGGGCACCGGCCACATTGAGGGAGTTGGTCATCACGATGAGGCCGCGCTTGTTGCCCAGCATAGGGATCATGGCGCTGGTGGTGCTGCCGCTGTCGATGATGACGCGGTTGTGATCACGCAGCCGCTCGGCCGCCGCGCGGGCAATGGCTAACTTTCGGTTCGAAACTTGTTCTGGATTAGCCTCGACCACCATCTCGCTCGGCAAAGGAACGGCACCACCGTAACGGCGCAGCAGCAGACCACCAGTCTCCAGCACGGCCAGATCTTTACGGATAGTCACTTCGGAGGTAGAAAAGTGCTTGGCAAGGGCGTCGACACTCACTTCACCCTGCTCTTGTACCAGGGTCACTATGGTGTGGCGACGTTGTTGAGTATTACGTTTGGTCATTTTTAAGTTTCGATTCGAAAGAACATCGAAATATTAGCCCCTTTTTCGGAAAAATAAAACAGCAAATAGGATCCGATTTGGTTCGATGCCAGAATGGGCTGCCAATTTGCGACGAGGATGCCATGCAAAAGAGAGTCATCTGGCTGGTGGAGGATGAGGCCAGCATCGCCGACACCCTGATTTACGCCCTGCAGACCGACGGGTTCGAGGTGGAGTGGTTCATGCTGGGCCAGCAGTTGCTGACAAGGCTGGAACAGACGCGACCCGACTTCCTGATCCTCGATGTGGGGCTGCCCGACATCAGCGGCTTCGAACTCTGCAAACAGGTTAGGGTGCTGACCGATATTCCCCTGATGTTCCTCACCGCCCGCAGCGAGGAGATAGACCGGCTGATCGGGCTGGAGATCGGTGCCGACGACTATGTGGCCAAACCCTTCTCGCCACGGGAAGTGTGTGCCCGGGTGCGGGTCATCCTGCGCCGCAGCCAACCCGTCGCCCCCCAACCCAGCGCCCTGCTGGTGCTGGATGAGGAGCGGGCCCGCATTCATTTTCGCGGTCAACCGCTGGCCCTCACCCGTTACGAATATCTGCTGCTCAAGACCCTGATGCAGGCGCCGGGCCGTGTCTACTCCCGCCAGCAGCTGATGGATCTGGTGTGGCAGGATGCCGAAGAGAGTCTGGATCGCACCGTCGATACCCACATCAAGACCATCCGCGCCAAGCTGCGCGAGCATGATCCCGAGGCCAACCTGATCCTCACCCATCGCGGGCTGGGCTACAGCCTGGAGCTTGCATGAGACTCGGACTGCAACTGCTGTGCGGGCTGCTGCTGATCTTCGCGCTGGCCGCCTGGTTCGTGCTGGAGATCTTCGTCGAGGAGATCAAACCCGGGGTGCGCAGCGCCACCGAGGATACTCTGGTGGACATGACCCAGCTGCTGGCGCCGCTGGCGCTCGATGATCTGCAAGAGGGCAATATGATGAACGGGCGGCTGGCCAGCGCCTTCGCCCGCCTCAACCAGAATCCCATCAATGCGATGATCGATGGCCATCTCAAACAGCAGGCGGAGTACCGCATCTATGTCACTGACCAGAAGGGGATGGTGATTTACGACTCCGACGGCACGGATCTGGGCAAGGATTACTCGCGCTGGAACGATGTCTACCGCACCCTGCGTGGCCAGTATGGCGCCCGCAGCACCCGCACCGATCCCGACGATGCCGCCAGCTCGACCATGTATGTGGCGGCCCCGCTGCGGGAAGGGACAGAGATCATCGGCTCCCTCACCGTCGCCAAACCCAACCGCACCCTGATGCCCGCCATCGAGCGGGGGGAACAGGAGCTGCTGCGAGCCGGCGGCCAGATGCTGCTCATCTCGCTGCTGATCGGCAGTCTGCTGGTGTGGTGGCTCAACCGAGCCATCGGCAAGCTGGTGCACTACGCCGATTCGGTCAGCAAGGGGGAGGTGGCACCGCTACCGCAGTTGCATACCGTCGAACTGGATCGGCTCGGCCGCTCGCTGGAGACCATGCGCCACCAGCTCGATGGCAAAAGCTACATCGAGGACTATGTGCACAGCCTGACCCACGAACTGAAGAGCCCGCTGGCCGCCATTCGCGGGGCAGGGGAGATCCTGGCCGAAACGCCGCCCCCCGAGGTCGCCAGACGGTTTATCGGCAACATCAATCTGGAAACCGCCCGCATGCAGCAGCTGATCGAGCGAATGCTGCAACTGGCGCGGCTGGAGTCAGGGCAGGGGCTGGATCGCCAGTCGGTGGAACCGGCAAAACTGGGCAAGCGCACCCTCGATGCTCGCCAGATCATTGCCCAGCGCCGTCAGGTCGAGTTGGTGGCCGAGCTGGCCAGCGCGCCGAAACAGAAGTGGGATCCACTGCTGGTGGAGCAGGCCATCGGCAACCTGCTGGATAACGCCATCGACTTCTCTCCCGCCAACGGGCAAGTCACCCTGAGCGGCAGCCTGCAAAAAGAGGGCTACTGTTTTCGGGTCACCGACGGTGGCCCCGGCATTCCCGACTACGCCTTGCCGCGCATCTTCGAGCGCTTCTACTCCCTGCCGCGCCCCGACAAGGGCAAGAGCAGCGGTCTGGGGCTCAGCTTCGCCCATGAGGTGGCCCACCAGCATGGCGGTCGCCTGACCCTCGCCAACCGACCGGAAGGTGGCGCGCTGGCCGAACTCTGGCTGCCGTTCGCCTAGTCACCTCTCCGCAACTTCACATTCCCCACACAAAGCGGCATTAGACTGCCGCTTTCTCTCATTCATTTGCCCAAGGAAATGCTATGTCCCGCCTGCTTCTCTCCAGCCTGCTGGCCACCGGTCTGCTCGCAGCCCTGCCTGCCTCCGCCGCCAGCGGCTGCTTTCTCTATGCTGACGGCAACGGCCAGACTCTCTCCAGCGAAGGGGACTGCTCCAGCCAGCTACCGCCCGCCTCCACCTTCAAGATCCCGCTGGCGCTGATGGGCTATGACAGCGGCTTTCTGGTAGATGAAGAGCATCCGGCACTGCCCTTCAAACCGGGTTACGACGACTGGCTGCCCGCCTGGCGCGAAACCACTACCCCGCGCCGCTGGGAAACCTACTCGGTGGTCTGGTTCTCCCAGCAGATCACCGAATGGCTGGGGATGGAGCGTTTCCAGCAGTATGTCGACCGCTTCGACTACGGCAACCGGGATCTCTCCGGCAATCCGGGCAAGCATGACGGTCTGACTCAGGCCTGGCTCAGCTCCAGCCTCGCCATCAGCCCGGAGGAGCAGGCCCGCTTCCTCGGCAAAATGGTGAGCGGCAAGCTGCCTGTTTCGGCGCAGACCCTGCAGTACACTGCCAATATCCTCAAGGTGAGCGAGATCGACGGCTGGCAGATCCACGGCAAGACCGGCATGGGCTACCCGAAGAAGCTGGATGGCAGCCTCAACCGCGATCAGCAGATCGGCTGGTTCGTCGGCTGGGCCAGCAAACCGGGCAAGCAGCTGATCTTCGTCCATACCGTGGTGCAAAAGCCCGGCAAGCAGTTCGCCTCCCTCAAAGCGAAAGAAGAGGTGCTGGCCGCCCTGCCGGCCAAACTGAAAACCCTGTGATACCCAGACCGGCGCCAGGCGCCGGTTTTTTTATCCCCCTTCACCCCCGCTTCACACAACCCCATCTCCGCTTCACCCACGACCGTCACACTCGACTCCATCAACAAGGAGATGTGTCATGGTCAAACAGATATTCAGCCACAAGATCTTTCTGCTGCTGTTGCTCAGTCTGCTGCTGATGGTGCCGGTGCAATCCATCATGGAGCTGAACCGGGAGCGCCAGGCCTATCGCAGCCAGGCCATCCACAGCATCATGGCCAGCAGCAGCGGTCCGCAGCGGCTGCTGGGGCCGGTCGTGGTGCAACCTTATACCCGCACCGTCACGGTGGAGCAGGATGGCAAGCGCTTCGAGCGCAAGCTGCAGCTCTATCGCTACCTGCTGCCAGAACAGCTGGATGTGCAGGCCAGCATGGAGGTGACCCCGCGCAAGCTCGGTATCTACCAGGCCCAGGTCTATCACACCCGGCTCTCCCTCTCCGGGCGACTGCCTGCCGAACTGAACGGTAAGACCCTGATCAGCGGCGAACCGGATCTGACCGTCGATGGCGCCGATCCCGCCCTGGTGGCAGGCAAACCCTATCTGAGCCTGGTGCTGTCCGATGCCCGCGGCATCAACCGGGTGCCTGAGCTGCAACTGGGGGAACAGCGCATCCCGTTTGCTCCCGGCGCCCTGCTGGGTGACGGGCTGGCCGGTATCCATGCACCGCTTGCCACCCTGCCGGGAGCAGACGGCGCCTTTCACATCGAGCTGGATCTGCAAGGGATGAACCAGCTGGAAGTGGTGCCGCTCGGCCAGGACAGCAGGCTCAACCTCGCCAGCAACTGGCCCCACCCCAACTTCATCGGTGACTTTCTGCCGGGCAGCCGCACCCTCACCAGCAGCGGTTTCGAGGCCAGCTGGCAGAGCAGCTGGTTCGCCACCGACATGGAGAGCCGTTTCAACCGGATGATGAAAGGTGCCAGCGGCGATCTGCCTGCCTTCAGCGTCAGCCTGGTGCAGCCGGTGGATCACTACCAGCAGAACGAGCGGGCCGCCAAGTATGCGCTGCTGTTCATCGGCCTCACCTTCCTCAGCTTCTTCATGTTCGAGCTGCTCAAGGGGCTGCGGGTGCACCCGATCCAGTACGCGCTGGTGGGCATGGGGCTGGCCATCTTCTATCTGGTGCTGCTGGCCCTGACCGAACATCTCGGCTTTGCCTGGGCCTATCTGATTGCCGCCCTGGCCAGCGTGGCCCTCAACGGCTTCTACCTCAGCCATGTGCTGGGCGGCCCTAAACAGGGACTCGGCTTCGCGGCTCTGCTCGGGCTGGTCTACGCCATCCTGTTCGGCTTGCTGCAGGCCGAGGAGATAGCCCTGCTGCTCGGCGCCCTGCTGCTGTTCGCCATCCTGGCGCTCATCATGGTGCTGACCCGCAAGCTGGACTGGTATCGGGTGATGGGGAATGCCCCGACGCCCCCCGCCAGCGGGCAGGAGAACTGAAAACAAAACCGGCGCCATCAGGCGCCGGTTTGCATTTCATTGATCGGGCATCACTTCTTCTTGACCGGGCGAGCCCAGTTCTGGATGTGACGCTGGGGTACCCGGGTGATCACCAGCTCGTTCTCGGCCACATCCTTGGTGATGGTGGAGCCGGCCCCCAGGGTCGCCCCCTTGCCGATGCGCACCGGCGCCACCAGCTGGGTATCGGAGCCGACGAAGACGTCGTCCTCGATGATGGTCTGGAACTTGTTCACCCCGTCGTAGTTGCAGGTGATGGTGCCGGCCCCGATGTTCACCTTGGCACCCACCTCGGCATCCCCCAGGTAGGTCAGATGACCACACTTGGAGCCAACCCCCAGCCGGGCCTTTTTCATCTCGACGAAGTTGCCAACGTGGGCATCCTGCTCCAGCACGGTGCCCGGGCGCAGTCGGGTAAAGGGACCGACCGAGCACTGATCGGCGATCTGTGCCCCTTCGATGACGGAGTAGGGTTTCACCTCGGAGTGGTCGCCGATCACGCAATCCTTCAGCACGCTGCCGGCCCCGATGCGGACGTGGTTGCCCAGCACCACCTTGCCTTCGATGATGACGTTGACGTCGATCACCACCTCTTCCCCGATTTCCAGGGTGCCGCGCAAATCGAAGCGAGCCGGGTCGATCAGGGTGGCGCCGGCGATCATCAGCCGCTCGGCCTGCATCTTCTGGTAACTGCGCTCGAGCTGGGCCAGTTGAACCCGGTTGTTGGCGCCTTCCACTTCCATGGCGTCGTCCGGGTGGACTGCGGCGATGGGGCAGTTGTCGGCATGGGCCATGGCGATCACGTCAGTCAGATAGAACTCGCCCTGGGCATTCTTGTTGTCCAGACGCGACAACCAGCTGCGCAGCTGGCCACCATTGGCCACCAGCACGCCGGTGTTCACTTCGCGGATGGCCAGCTGCTCAGCATTGGCATCCTTCTGCTCGACGATGCCGACCACCTGGCCGTTGCTGCGCACGATGCGGCCATAGCCGGTCGGGTTGTCCAGCACCACGGTCAACAGTGCCATGCCATCGCTTGCCTTGGCGGCCAGCAGCCGCTGCAGGGTTTCCGGCTGAATCAGCGGGGTATCGCCGTACAGCACCAGCACGTCGTCTTCGTCCTGCCAGAACGGAATGGCCTGGGCGACGGCGTGGCCGGTACCCAGTTGCTGGGCCTGCAGCACCCAGTTCAGGTCGGATGCCTGGATCCGCTCCTTCAGCAGTTCGGCACCGTGGCCATACACCAGATGCAGCTGCTCGGCACCGACCTTGCGGGCAGTCTCGATCACATGGGAAACCATCGGCTTGTTGGCGACCGGGTGCAGCACCTTGGGCAGAGAGGAGCGCATACGGGTACCTTTACCCGCAGCCAGGATCACGACGTTGAGAGACATAATTCGACCTTTGGAACATGAAGAAATACTCGGCGGAGTCTATCCAACGAGTAAAAAAAAAGCGACCCGCAGGTCGCTTTTTACCTCACCGTTATTAACGGTAATTCTTTTTGACGATATCGATGACCCGCAGTTGAGCCATCGCCTTGGCCAGCTCGGTGGCGGCCTGGGCGTAGTCGATATCACCATGGGAGCTGTGGATCCGCTCTTCCGCCGCGCGCTTGGCTTCCTGGGCTTTCGCCTCATCCAAATCGTCGGCACGAATCGCGGTGTCCGCCAGCACGGTCACGGCTTCGGGTTGTACTTCCAGCATGCCGCCGGAGATGTACAGCACCTCTTCAGTTCCATTCTGCTTCACCAAGCGGACCAGGCCCGGCTTGATGGCAGTCAGCAACGGAGCATGACCGTGGCGGAGACCCAGCTCACCTTCGGAGCCTGATACCTGAGCGGACTGCACGCGACCGGAAAACAGTTTTCCTTCAGCGCTCACCACGTCCAGGTGAAAGGAGATCATCTCTGCCATGGGCCCTCCTATCGAGGCTTACAGTTTCTTGGCTTTCTCGACAACTTCGTCGATGCTGCCAACCATGTAAAACGCCTGCTCCGGCAGATCGTCGTACTCGCCTTTCAGGATGCCCTGGAAACCACGGATGGTCTCTTTCAGCGGCACGTATTTGCCCGGGGAACCGGTAAACACTTCTGCCACGAAGAACGGCTGGGACAGGAAACGCTCGATCTTACGGGCACGGGCTACGGTCAGTTTGTCTTCTTCTGACAGTTCATCCATACCCAGGATGGCGATGATGTCCTTCAGCTCTTTGTAGCGCTGCAGCACGGTCTGAACGCCACGAGCAGTCTCGTAGTGCTCCTTGCCAACCACCAGCGGATCCAGCTGACGGGAGGTGGAGTCCAGCGGGTCAACGGCCGGGTAGATACCCAGTGCCGCGATCTGACGGGACAGTACGACGGTCGCATCCAGGTGGGCGAAGGTGGTCGCCGGAGACGGGTCGGTCAAGTCATCCGCAGGCACGTAAACGGCCTGTACGGAGGTGATGGAACCGGTCTTGGTGGAGGTGATACGTTCCTGCAGAACGCCCATCTCCTCGGCCAGGGTCGGCTGGTAACCTACTGCGGAAGGCATACGGCCCAGCAGTGCGGATACTTCAGTACCGGCCAGGGTGTAACGGTAGATGTTGTCCACGAAGAACAGCACGTCACGACCTTCGTCACGGAACTTCTCGGCCATGGTCAGACCGGTCAGCGCCACGCGCAGACGGTTTCCGGGCGGCTCGTTCATCTGACCGTAAACCAGAGATACTTTGTCCAGTACGTTGGACTCCATCATCTCGTGGTAGAAGTCGTTACCCTCACGGGTACGCTCACCCACACCGGCGAACACGGAGTAACCGCTGTGTTCGATCGCGATGTTACGGATCAGCTCCATCATGTTTACGGTCTTGCCTACACCGGCACCACCGAACAGACCAACCTTACCACCCTTGGCGAACGGGCATACCAGGTCGATAACCTTGATGCCGGTCTCCAGCAGGTCGTTGCTGTTGGACTGATCTTCGTAGCTGGGAGCCGCGCGGTGGATGGACCAACGCTCTTCTTCACCGATCGGACCTTTTTCGTCGATCGGATCGCCCAGTACGTTCATGATCCGACCCAGAGTCGATACGCCGACCGGCACCTGGATGGATTTACCGCTATTCACTACTTCCAACCCACGACGCAGACCGTCGGAGGAGCCCATGGTGATGCAACGAACGACGCCGCCACCGATCTGTTGCTGAACTTCCAGCACCAGACCCTGGCCTTGACCTTCGCTGACAACCTTCAGTGCATCGTACACCTGGGGCACGGCATCTTGCGGGAACTCGATGTCCACCACAGCGCCGATGATTTGGACGATGAAACCGTTACTCATGTCAAATCCTCTAAACCTTTGATAACCCTTGCCTTACACCGCAGCAGCACCGGATACGATCTCTGTCAGTTCCTGGGTAATACTGGCCTGACGGGCCTTGTTGTATACCAGTTGCAGATCGTTAATCAGGTTACCGGCGTTGTCAGTCGCGGCTTGCATGGCAACCATTCGGGCTGCCTGTTCACTTGCCAAGTTTTCCACTACCCCCTGATAGACCTGGGATTCGACGTAGCGAATCAGCAGGGTATCCAGCAGTTGCTTGGGATCCGGCTCATAGAGGTAATCCCAGTGGTGTTTCTTGGCGAGCTTGCTGTCTTCAGTTACGGGCAAAGGCAGCAGTTGATCGACTCGTGGTTGCTGAACCATGGTGTTGACGAACTTGTTGTACACCAGGTACAGCCTGTCAATCTCACCGTTGTCGTAAGCCTTCAGCATGACCTTGACTGAACCAATCAGGTCATTGACGCTCGGGTTATCGCCCAGTCCTGCGACATGAGCTTTCACCTTGGCGCCGTGCCGTTCAAAGAAGTTGGAGGCCTTGTTGCCGATCAGAGCCAGGTCAACCTTGGCTCCTTTCGCGCTCCATTGCTTCATATCATTGAGGGCAGCCTTGAACAGGTTGATGTTCAAACCGCCACACAGGCCACGGTCGGTGGAGACGACGATGTAACCCACTCGCTTGACCTCACGTTCGATGAGGTAGGGGTGCTTGTATTCCAAGTTCCCCTGAGCGATATGGCCGATCACCTTGCGCATGGTTTCAGCGTACGGACGGCTGGCAGACATGCGATCTTGCGCACGGCGCATCTTGCTTGCTGCCACCATTTCCATAGCGCCGGTGATCTTCTGAGTGTTTTTCACACTCCCGATCTTGTTACGTATCTCTTTTGCGCCGGCCATCTCTTACTCTCCATCAGGTGGCAGCTCGCGCTGCCACACACGCTTACCAGGTCTGGGTTGCCTTGAAGTCATCCAGCAACGCAGTCAGCTTGCCAACGATCGCGTCGTTGTAGTCGGCCTTGGCATTGATTTCAGCCATCAGCTCAGCATGCTGGGTATTGGCGTAAGAGAGCAGAGCGGCTTCGAAGTCGACGATCTTGTTCAGCTCGACATCGGAGAGATAGCCTTTTTCCGCGGCGAACAGCACCAGAGACTGGTGAGCCACGCTCAGCGGAGAGTACTGTTTCTGCTTCATCAGCTCGGTCACTTTCTGACCGTGGTCCAGCTGCTTGCGGGTTGCGTCGTCCAGATCGGAGGAGAACTGGGCGAATGCCGCCAGTTCGCGATACTGGGCCAGCGCGGTACGGATACCACCGGACAGCTTCTTGACGATCTTGGTCTGAGCAGCACCGCCCACACGGGATACGGAGATACCCGGGTCAACCGCCGGACGAATACCGGAGTTGAACAGCTGTGAGGTCAGGAAGATCTGACCATCGGTGATGGAGATCACGTTGGTCGGTACGAATGCAGATACGTCACCCGCCTGGGTTTCGATGATCGGCAGCGCGGTCAGGGAACCGGTCTGGCCTTTCACGGCACCATTGGTGAACTTCTCTACGTACTCGGCGTTGACGCGAGCAGCACGCTCCAGCAGACGGGAGTGCAGATAGAAAACGTCACCCGGGTAAGCTTCACGTCCTGGCGGACGGCGCAGCAGCAGGGAGATCTGGCGATAAGCTACGGCCTGCTTGGACAGGTCATCATAGATGATCAGCGCGTCTTCACCGCGGTCACGGAAGTACTCACCCATGGAGCAGCCAGCATACGGAGCCAGGTACTGCAGAGCGGCAGCTTCGGAAGCAGAGGCAACCACCACGATGGTGTTGGCCAGGGCACCGTGCTCTTCCAGCTTGCGCACCACGTTGGCGATGGTGGAGGCCTTCTGGCCGATCGCAACGTAGACACACTTAATGCCGGAGTCTTTCTGGTTGATGATGGTGTCGATCGCGATGGCGGTCTTACCAACCTGACGGTCACCGATGATCAGCTCACGCTGGCCACGACCGATAGGGATCATGGCATCGATGGCTTTCAGACCGGTCTGGACCGGCTGGTCAACAGACTTACGCTCGATAACGCCCGGTGCAATCACTTCGATCGGCGAGAAGCCGTCGTTGTCGATTGGACCTTTACCGTCGATCGGCTGACCCAGGGTGTTCAACACCCGGCCCAACAGACCACGACCGACCGGCACTTCCAGAATGCGGCCAGTCCCTTTTACTTTCATTCCTTCTGACAGACCGTCATAGGAACCCATGATCACCGCACCGACGGAGTCACGCTCCAGGTTCAATGCCAGAGCGTAGCGGTTGCCCGGCAGCTCGATCATCTCACCTTGCATGGCATCGGCCAGGCCGTGAATACGAATGATACCGTCGCTCACAGAGACGATGGTACCTTCGTTACGCGCTTCGCTCTTGATATCAAACTGCGCAATGCGCTGCTTGATCAGCTCGGCGATTTCAGTGGAATTCAGTTGCATGCTCTAATACCCCAATCAAGATTGCAGCGCGTCAGCCATGCGATCCAGCTTACCGCGGACTGTACCGTCGATAACCAGATCACCGGCCTTGATGAGCACCCCGGCCATCAAGGACGCATCCATGCTGCAATTCAGCTTCACTTTGCGCGCGAGACGTTGTTCCAGAGAAGCCTGAATATTGGCTTTCTGCTGGTCGGTCAGTTCGATCGCCGAAATCACGTCAGCCTGAACTTCTTTATCCAGTTCAGCCTTGAACGCGACGAATTCAGCAACGACCGCCGGCAGCACACCCAAGCGACCATTCTCAGCCATCACCCGGATCAGGTTCTGACCATGCTCGTCGAGTTGCTCACCGCAGATACCGACAAAGATACTTGCCAGTTCTTCAGCAGCCACAGAGCCGTTTACCAGGTTGTGGATGGTCTCGTTCTCCGCTACTTGTGCAGCGAAGCCGAGCATCCCCAGCCACTGGTCAACCGCCTTGTGCTCAACGGCAAACTCGAAAGCAGCCTTGGCGTAGGGGCGAGCGATTGTAGTCAGTTCAGACATAGCCCCGTTCCCGTTACAGTTCTGCTACCAGTTTGTCGACGATGTCGCTGTTGGCAGCCTGGTCGATTTGACGCGCCAGGATCTTCTCTGCACCAGCAATGGCAAGAGCAGCAACCTGCTTACGCAGTTCTTCTTTGGCACGATGACGTTCAGCTTCGATCTCGGCACGGCCCTGAGCCAGGATTTTTTCCCGCTCAGAGTGGGCACCGGCAGCAGCCTCATCAATGATCTGGGCTTTACGTTTGTTAGCCTGTTCAATGATTTCTGCAGCCTGGAGCTTGGCTTCTTTCAGCTGATCGGTGGCGTTGGCCTTGGCCAAATCCAGATCTTTCTTGGCACGCTCCGCGGAAGAGAGACCGTCAGCAATGGCTTTCTGACGGGCTTCGATGGCTGCCATCAGCGGCGGCCATACGTACTTCATGCAAAACACTACGAAGATGAAAAAAGCAATTGCTTGGCCGAGGAGGGTGGCGTTGATATTCACAGCCTATGTCCTCTTAGTTAGTTAATGGGTTATGTCCGGGAGTCGTTGAGACTTAGCCAGCAACCGCAAACATCACGTACAGACCCAGACCAACGGCGATCATCGGGATCGCATCCACCAGACCCATCACGATGAAGAACTGGGTACGCAGAACAGGGATCAGGTCAGGTTGACGAGCAGCGCCTTCCAGGAACTTGCCACCCAGGATACCGATACCGATGGACGCGCCGATAGCCGCCAGACCCATCATCATTGCAGCAGCGATGTACAGCAGGTCCATGTTCAAGTTTTCCATGAGGATCTCCATTTATTTAGATGTAATTGATTGTATAAAAAGGATTATTTGAGTTGCATCAACCATGGTCTTCTTGTGCCATCGACAGATAGACGATGGTCAGCACCATGAAGATAAACGCCTGCAAAGTGATGATCAGGATGTGGAAAATTGCCCAAGGCACGGACAGGATCCACTGTGACCACCAGGGTAGCAAACCCGCAATCAGGATAAAGATCAGTTCGCCAGCATACATGTTGCCGAACAGTCGAAGACCCAGAGAAACAGGTTTGGAAATCAGCGTAACAGTTTCCAGGATGAGGTTAACCGGGATGGCCGCCGGGTGGTTGAAAGGCTGAAGCGTCAGCTCCTTCACGAACCCGCCGATACCCTTGACCTTGATGCTGTAGTACAGGATCAAGAAGAACACGCCCAAAGCCATGGACATGGTGATGTTAACGTCAGCAGAGGGAACCACACGCAGATAGGGAACACCCATCAACTGTGCAGCGTGGGGGATAAAGTCAACGGGGATCAGATCCATCAGGTTCATCAGGAAGATCCACACGAACACCGTCAGGCCCAAAGGTGCGATGACCTTGTTACGACCGTGAAAGATGTCCTTGACGTTACCACTCACAAACTCGACCAGCATCTCCACAAAGCACTGCAGTTTGCCAGGCACACCGCTGGTAGCCTTGACGGCGACACGGCGGAACGACCAGATAAACAGAGCGCCTAGCAAGACGGAAAATATCATGGAATCGATATTCACCGTCCAGAACCCAGACCCGACTTGCAGATGGGTCAGATGGTGGGAGATATATCCCTGAGGAGTCAGGACTTCTCCGGTTGCAGACATGAGTTTTCCTAATAGTGGTTGTTAAGCGTGAATGAGACTATCCACTGTACAACGAGGGCGAGGATATAAGTGGCGAAGAACGAGACGGTATCGACCTCGATCCCGGCGCCAAACATCAGGGCGAAAAGTCCTGTTGTAGTAATGAGCTTAATCCCTGCCCCACCATAAAAGTCCCGCAGAACCAGGCCCACACTCTCCTTCGTCACCTTGCGGCGCAGAACCCAGAGCGTGAACAGGGCTTGAGGAACCCAGTACATGCCCCCCCCGAAGAGGGAGGAGCGTCCGGCAAACGCACCGGTCTGGTAAAACCAGACGGTACTGATCGCCAGGATCAGGACGAGCTGACAAACGAGCATAGCCAAGGCCAGCGTTAAACCTTCCAAGGCTATTTTCTGCTTCACCAACCTACCCCTGAACATTACAGAACTGTAAAAAATCGGGATCCGAAGACCCCGCGTTTACAGCCCAAAAAGCCGGTCAAATTATACCCTTGAAGACAGCTATTGCAACATGGCAAAAATCCTTAATTTTTGCGGCTTTCCGCACAGAATTAAGGTTATGTTCATATCAAAAGGAATGGATGTTTTATTACTACAAAAAGCGTAAAAATCACGTTTCTGACAGGCCAAAATAGCCCAATACCCGGTCCAAATCCGCCAAGTTCTCGTAACTTATTACTAACTTACCGCTATCCTGTTTTCCCGGCTGAAGTTGTACCTGATTGCCAATTTTTTCTGAAATCTGGCGCTCGAGATAACCAAACTGGGGATCACGGACGGGCTCGACCTTGGCTTTTGCCGGTTCCAGCGCTTTTTGCACCAGCTTCTCGGTATCTCGCACTGTCAGCCCCTTCTGGGCCACCAGTTTCGCCAGTTCGGACTGGGCCTGGCCGCTCAGCGCCAGCAGGGCACGGGCATGACCCATGTCGAGGTCGCCGTGCTCGACGAAGCGCTTCACGTCGTCGTTGAGCTGATTGAGGCGCAGCAGGTTGGTGACCGTGGTACGGGACTTGCCCACCGCCTCGGCCACCTGCTGATGGGTCAGTTCGAATTCGGTCAGCAGCCGCTGCAGGGCGACCGCCTCTTCGATGGCATTGAGATCCTCGCGCTGGATGTTCTCAATCAGCGCGATGGCGACGGCCGCCTCGTCAGGCACGTCCTTGACCAGGCAGGGCACCACCTCGAGGCGGGCCAGCTGGGAGGCACGCCAGCGCCGCTCACCGGCGATGATTTCGAAGGAGTGCTCGCCGAGCGGACGCACCACGATGGGCTGGATCACCCCCTGGGCACGGATGGAGTTGGCCAGATCTTCCAGCGCATCCTGCGACATATCCTTGCGCGGCTGGTACTTGCCGGATTGCAGCCACTCCACCGGCAGCTTGCGCAGCTCGCCCTGGTTGGTCGGGGCCATGGCCTGCTCGGTGCGCTGGTCGCTCATCACCTGTTTCTGGCGCGCGGCCGTGCTGGTGCTGAGCAGAGCGTCCAGCCCCTTGCCCAGCCCACGTTTTTTCGGCGTCATATGCTCTCTCGGTCTGCGATGGTCACCTGACGTTCCTGCTCCTGACGGCGCAGGATCTCGCCAGCCAGAGCCAGATAGGCCTTGGCGCCCACCGATGATTTGTCATAGTGCATGGCCGGCGCACCGAAGCTCGGCGCCTCAGCCAGTCTTACGTTGCGGGGAATGATGGTGCGATAGACCTTGTCCCCGAAGTGCTGTTTAAGCTGATCGGACACATCATTGGCCAGCCGGTTGCGGTGATCGAACATGGTGCGCAGCACCCCCTCGATCTTCAGCTCCGGGTTGACCACGGCTGCCAGCTTGCTGATGGTGTCGACCAGGGCGGTGAGCCCTTCCAGCGCATAGTATTCGCACTGCATGGGCACCAGCACGGAGTCGGCGGCGGCCATGGCGTTGACGGTCAGCATGTTGAGAGAAGGCGGGCAGTCGATGAAGACGTAGTCGTATTTGTCCCGTACCGAGGCCAGCGCATTGCGCAGGCGGATCTCGCGGGCGAAGAATTCCATCAGCCGGATTTCGGCTGCGGTCACGTCGGCGTTGGCGGCGATCAGGTGATAGCCCCCGGAGGTTTCGGGGATGATCACCTCGCCGATGGGGGCGTCCTCGATCAGCAGCTCATAGGCGGTGCGCTCGACGTCGTACTTGTCGACACCACTGCCCATGGTGGCATTGCCCTGCGGATCCAGATCGATCACCAGCACCTTGCGGCGGGTAGCGGCCATGGAGGCGGCCAAGTTCACACAGGTGGTGGTTTTACCCACTCCACCCTTCTGGTTGGCTATGGCGATGACTTTTCCCACACTGTCCCCTAAATGAAACTGCGACCCTGTTCGGGCTGGATATGTTTGAATTCCAGCAGATGACGTTCGCCTTCCAGCTCCGGTACCACCAGTTGATGGGAGGCGACCAGATGGATGTTGGCGGGCAACTGGGCCAGCTCCTGCTCGGGGAATTGTCCCTTGAGCGCCAGGAAGCTGCCCTGGGCCGACGGCAGATGGTGACACCAGCTCAGCATGTCTTCCAGCGAGGCGAATGCCCGGCTCAGCACGCCGTCAAAACCGACCTCGGGCTGATACTCCTCGACCCTGGATTTGACCGGCGTCACGTTGGTCAAGCCCAGCTCCAGGATCACCTGGCGGATGAAGTTGATCCGCTTGCCCAGGCTGTCCAGCAGCACGAATTGCTTGTCCGGGTTGATGATCGCCAGCGGCAGGCCGGGCAGGCCCGGGCCGGTGCCCACATCGATGAAGCGCTCACCGTGCAGGTGCTGGCTCACCACCAGGCTGTCGAGGATATGCTTGACCAGCATGGCGTCCGGATCTCGTACCGAGGTGAGATTGTAAGCCTTGTTCCACTTGTGCAGCAACTCGACAAGCTGAACCAACTGGGTCTTTTGGGTATCGGTGATAACAATTCCGGCCTGCATGAGCAGGCCGTTCAATCTTTCCAGCATGTTTTGCAACGGTAGGATCCTCAGGCGGTTTTACGCAGCAGGCCGTGTTTTTTCAGATGAACCAGCAGGATGGAGATGGCCGCCGGGGTGATGCCGGAGATGCGGGACGCCTGACCTATGGTCTGCGGCTTGGCATCGTTGAGCTTGGCGATCACCTCGTTGGAGAGGCCGTTGACGTCGCGGTAGTTCATGTCCAGCGGCAACAGGGTGTTCTCGTTGCGCAGCTGCTTCTCCACTTCGTCGTGCTGGCGCTCGATGTAGCCGGCGTACTTGATCTGGATCTCCACCTGATCGGCGGCTGCCGTATCGGGCAGGGCCGGACCGACCCCCTCGATGGCCATCAGGGCGTCATAAGTCACCTCGGGGCGACGCAGCAGCTCTTCCAGGCTCTGCTCGCGGGTCAACGGGGTGTTGACCAGGGCATTGACGGCTTCCAGCGACGGATGCTGCGGGTGGATCCAGGTCGAGCGCATGCGCTGACGCTCCTGCTCCACCTGCTCCATCTTGGCGTTGAACTTGCCCCAGCGCTCGTCGTCCACCAGACCCAGTTCACGGCCGATGCCGGTCAGACGCAGGTCGGCGTTGTCTTCGCGCAGCAGCAGGCGATATTCGGCGCGGCTGGTGAACATGCGGTAGGGCTCGCGAGTCCCCAGGGTGGAGAGATCGTCCATCATCACGCCGATGTAGGCCTGATCCCGGCGCGGATGCCAGGCATCTTTCTCCTGCGCCCGCAGACCGGCGTTCAGACCGGCCAGCAGACCCTGAGCGGCCGCCTCTTCATAGCCGGTGGTGCCATTGATCTGGCCGGCGAAGAACAGGTTTGGAATGCACTTGCTCTCCATGTTGGCCTTGAGATCCCGCGGATCGAAAAAGTCATATTCGATGGCGTAGCCGGGACGGGTGATGTGGGCATTCTCGAAGCCGCGCACGGAACGGACGATCTGCACCTGCACGTCGAACGGCAGGCTGGTGGAGATCCCGTTCGGGTAGAGTTCGTGGGTGGTCAGGCCTTCCGGCTCGACGAAGATCTGGTGCGCCGTCTTGTCGGCAAAACGGGTGATCTTGTCCTCGATCGACGGGCAGTAACGCGGCCCAATCCCCTCGATCACCCCGGCGTACATGGGGCTGCGATCCAGGTTGTTGCGGATCACCTCGTGGGTGCGCTCGTTGGTATGGGTAACGTAGCAGGGCACCTGACGCGGGTGCTGGCTGGCGTCGCCGATGAAGGAGAAGACCGGGCGCGGATCGTCACCGTACTGGGCCTGCATCACAGATAAATCGACGCTGCGGGCATCGATGCGCGGCGGTGTGCCGGTCTTGAGACGATCGATGCGCAGCGGCAGTTCCCGCAGGCGCTGGGCGAGGGCGATCGAGGGAGGATCCCCGGCGCGGCCGCCCTTGTAGTTCTCCATCCCGATGTGGATCAGACCGTTCAGGAAGGTGCCGACCGTCAGTACTACCGTCTTGCCACTGATGCGGATCCCGCTCTGGGTGACCACGCCGGCAACCCGATCCCCGTCCATGATCAGATCGTCACAGGCCTGCTGGAAGATCTTCAGGTTGGGGTAGTTCTCCAGCATCTGACGTACGACGGCCTTGTACAGCAGGCGATCCGCCTGGGCACGGGTGGCGCGCACTGCCGGTCCCTTGGAGGAGTTGAGGGTGCGGAACTGGATCCCGCCAAGATCGATGGCGCGTGCCATGATCCCGCCGAGGGCATCTACTTCCTTGACCAGGTGTCCCTTGCCGATCCCGCCGATCGCCGGATTACAGGACATGTGTCCCAGCGTATCGATATTGTGGGTCAACAACAGGGTGTTCAGCCCCATCCGGGCTGCCGCTGTTGCTGCTTCGGTTCCTGCATGACCGCCGCCAACGACGATCACATCAAATTGTTCATGGTATTGCATTGGGGATCACCTTGATCTGCACGCCTGAAGATCTTTATTTGCCTGGGCTGAAGGGCGGAACATTCTATCTGTTTCACGCCCTGAGGGGAACGTCTACTTAGCGTTCAGTATGGAGGAAGGATCCACTAAATAGATCTTAAGGATCTTTAGATCGATCTTTTATTGGATCTTTTATTAGGATCCGCCACTTCTGTTGATAAGCACTTTTTGATCATAAAGATCATCGTGTTAAAGACGATCCCAGGTTGTGGAAAAGCTTGGATCCTGGCCCGGTGAACTGGGGGATAACAAGGGTTTTTATACACAGAGGCTTGCCGCTCTGGATCTCATACATGGATAACTATAGGTTTTACAGAGTTTTACACCATAGTTATACACATTTCTCGGCGGCATTGTGGGTAACAGCGTAGAACAACTTATCCGGATCCATCTGTTAATAACCTAGTGGATAGCGATCTGGGGATAAGCGGGGAGATCAAGGCCTTTTTTACCGGATCTCCCGCTCCCGTTCAGGCGATCAATGCCAACCAGTCCCGGATCCAGCCTTCAGCGGCATCTTCCGGGATCTCGTGCTGGGTCACGTCGATGTCGAGACGATCTCCAATCCGGCTGGCGCCGCACTCCGCCAACAGTCGATCCAGCGTTTTGCCGCCCTGGCAAAAGGTGTCATAACTGCTATCACCCAGCGCGATCACGCCATATTTCAATGTTTTAAGATCCGGATGCTGCTCGGCAAGATCCTTGGCGAAGGGCTGCAGGTTGTCCGGCACATCGCCGGCGCCGTGGGTAGAGGTGACCACCAGCAGTATGGCTTCGGGCTCGGCGAGCACCTCGGCCAGGCTGGCCGGATTATGGATCTCGGCCTGATGGCCTGCTTGTTCCAGCAAGCTGGCGACGTGGTCTGCGACATATTCGGCGGCTCCCAGCATGGAACCGACGACGAGATTGAGTTTGGCCATGGAATGGATCCTGATTTCAGACGAAGCGAGGGAAAGCCGGATTCTACCGCCAAAGGGTGTGGATAAATATGGATAAAGCTTGGGGATAATGGATCCTCGGTGCTTTTTGCCCATCAATGGGGATCCCCGATGCTCCGTTGACGCCTTCTTGCCGACTGGCAGAAAAAGATCTGTTCCGCCTCTTCATATGCTGCTCAATCGACGCCTTGATACGTTAAGTAACAATGCAGATGCAAATGATTAGCAATTATTGAATCGATTCGATCATGGCTCCTGTAGTAGCATGTCGCTGCTTTATTCGCCTGAGGAACCGGGCTACCGGCATGACCGGGCACCAATAATAAGAAATCAGAAACAACTCATTGATATTTGAGACACTTACTATGATTGCGCAAAAAGACACCCCCATCGCAGCAATGCGAAAGAGAGGCGCACAGCAACTGTTGCCGCTCTCCTGCCTGTTGGCCAGCCTGCCCGTGCTGGCGGCCGAACAACCGAAAGAGCTGCCCAAGGCCAGCGAGACCATGGTGGTCACCGGCACCGCCATGAAGGTGGAAGTGCCGATGGCCGAGACGCCTCGCGCCGTCTCCGTGGTCAACCGCGAGGATCTGGATCAGCACGCCGTGCAGCAGCTTGACGAGTCCCTGCGCTACCGCTCCGGCGTGCTCAGCGGCCTCTATGGCTCCGACAACAATACCGACTGGTTCAAGGTGCGTGGCTTCGATGCCGCCTCCTATCTGGACGGCAACCGCCTGTTCGGCACCGGTTACTATGTCTGGACGCCGGAGCCGTTCGGCCTGGAGAGCGTGGAAGTGCTGAAAGGGCCGGCCTCGATCCTCTACGGCGAGGCACCTCCGGGCGGCGTGATCAATGCCATCAGCAAACGGCCGACCGCCACCCCGCAGGGGCTGCTGGATCTGCAGCTCGGCAGCCGGGATCACCGTCAGATCGGGGTGGATGTCTCCGATGCGCTGACCGACAACAGCCGCTACCGCATGGTTGCTCTTTATAAAGAGCGTGACGGCGTACTGGACGGCACCTACAACGATCGCGTCTATCTGGCGCCGAGCGTGACCTTCGAGCTCTCGGATCGTACCAGCCTGACCCTGCTGGCCAGCTTCCTGCACGACGAAGGGGTGCCGACCAACGGCTTCTTCCCGGTTTACGGCACCCTCAATACCAGTGGTGGCCAGATCGATCCCAGCACCAACCTGAGCCAGCCGGATTATGATCGCAACCGCAACACGCAGATCTCCACCGGTTACGAGCTGGCCCACCAGCTCAACCAGACCTGGGAGTTCAAGCAGAACGTCCGCTTCAACTACAACGATCTGCTGCTGCGCCAGACCTATATCTTCCCGACCTATGAAGGCACTACCGCCTTCCGTGGCCTGGTTTACCGTGATGGCAATACCAAGAGTGCCACCATGGACAACCAGATGGTGGGTTACTGGAACACTGACAGCACCGAGCAGACCCTACTGCTGGGGGTGGATCTGCAGCGCCATGTCAATGAAGGTCAGGAAGCCGACAACTACGGCATGGGCTCCATCAATACCATGAACCCGGATTACAGCGGCTTCCCCGGTTTTGATGAATCCACCGCCACCCATCAGAAGAGCACCAAGGGCCAGAGCGGCCTCTACGCCCAGCACCAGATCCGCTGGGACGATCGCTGGTTGCTGACCGGCGGCGGTCGCTTCGACTACGTGGAGACCCACAACATCAGCGAAGCCAAGGGCAAGAACGAGAAGCAGTATGATCACGAGCTCTCCCTCTCCGGCAGCCTGATGTACCTGGCCGACAACGGTCTCTCTCCTTATATTGCCTATGCCGAGTCGTTCGAGGTGCTACCGGGGATCGACCCCAACACCAGCCAATCCTACAAGCCGCTCAAGGGCACCCTGTACGAGACCGGCGTCAAGTACGCGCCTAGCTTCCTCGATGGCTACATCAACCTAGCCCTGTTCGATCTGGAGCAGACCAACTCGCTGGTCTCCACCGGTTCCGGCCAGCAGACCCAGGCCGGTGAAGTGACCTCCCAGGGGGTCGAGCTGGAAGGGAGCGTGCAGGCCACCGAGGCGTTGCGCCTGACCGCCGCCTACACCTATACCGATGCCAAGACCAACGACACCGGCAAGGGCGATCGCCGTGCCAGTCTGATCCCGCGCCACCAGGCCTCCTTCTGGGGCAACTACAAGGTGCAGCAGGGGCCGGTCTCCGGTCTGGAGCTGGGTAGCGGCGTGCGCTACGTCGGCTCCAGCGTCGGCATCGGTGCCGTGAATGCGGACTACACCCCCATCTACGGCTCGGCCGAGGTGCCGGCCCATACCGTGTGGGATGCGATGATCGGGTATGACTTTGCCAAGAACTGGCGGGCTCAGCTCAACGTCAACAACCTGCTGGGTGATACCTACGTGGCCAGCTGCGACTACTACTGCTACTACGGCGAGCCGCGCAGCGTAGTGGGCAGCATCAACTACCGCTGGTAATCGAAGTGGGGCGGGAATTGGGTTCCCGCCCTTCTTTTCACCTGCAGCTGCTCTGATCTCTCTGGAATACCGGTCCGTTATGGAACTCTTGTCTCTGGTTTATCGCCAATATCGTTGGCCCTTCATCGCCATTACCCTGCTCAGCCTGCTCAGTGCCGTCAGCGGGATTGGTGTCATTGCCTTTATCAATCAGTCTCTCGTCGAATCAGTCGGCGATCCGCTGCCGGTGCTCGGTCAGCTGATCGGCCTCATCTTATTGCTGCTGGTGATCACGCTCGGCTCTCAGCTGGCGCTGACCACCCTCGGCCATCATTTCGTCTACCGGCTGCGCGGCCGCCTGCTCAAGCAGTTGCTGGATACCGATGTCGCCCGCCTGCGCCAGATTGGCCAGGGGCCGCTGCTGGCCTCCCTCTCCAGCGACATCGGCCAGATCACCATCGCCTTCGTGCGCCTGCCGGAGCTGGTGCAGGGGCTGGTGCTCACCCTGGGGTCGGCCCTCTACCTCGGCTGGCTGTCGCCGGCCCTGCTCGGCGTCACCACCCTCTGGGTCACCTTCACCATGGTGGTGGGCTGGCTGCTGGTGAACCGGGTCTATCGCCATCTCTCCCACATGCGTCAGGCCGAGGATCGGCTCTATCAGAACTATCAGGCCATCATAGCCGGCAGCAAGGAGCTGGCGCTCAACCGCGAGCGGGCCCACTTCGTTTACCACCAGCTTTATCAGCAGAATGCGCAGGACTACCGCCAGCAGATCATCCGCGCCGACACCTATCACCTGAGTGCGGTGAACTGGTCGAATATCATGATGCTGGGGGCCATCGGCCTGGTCTTCTTCCTGGCCAACGGGCTGGGTTGGGCCGACACCCAGGTGGCCGCCACCTTCGCGCTGACCCTGCTGTTCCTGCGTACCCCCTTGCTGCAGGGCATTGGCGCATTGCCGACCCTGCTCTCCGCCCAGGTGGCGTTCGACAAGATTGCGGCGCTCAATCTGGCCGCGCCGGACGCCGACTTCCCGCTGCCGTCCGCGCCTCGCGGCTGGCAGCGCATCGAGCTGGAGCAGGTGAGCTTTCACTATCAGGGGGAGGGCGGCTTTGCCGTCGGCCCGATCAACCTCACCATCGAAAAGGGGGAGCAGATCTTCATCATCGGTGGCAACGGCTCCGGCAAGTCGACCCTGGCCATGCTGCTGACCGGCCTCTATCAGCCGGTAGCGGGCCGGATCCTGCTGGATGGGGAGCCGGTCACCGATCGCAACGCCTATCTGGCGCTCTTTTCCGCCATCTTCACCGACTATCACCTGTTCCAGCACCTGCTGGGGCCGGAACCCAAGGATGAGCTGGTGGCCGAGTGGCTGGAGCGGCTGCAGATGGGCAGCAAGCTCACCATCGAAGATGGCTTCATCGCCGATATCGACCTCTCCCAGGGGCAGCGCAAGCGGGTCGCCCTGCTGCTGGCGCTGGCCGAGCAGCGCGAGGTGATGTTGTTCGACGAGTGGGCCGCGGATCAGGATCCCCAGTTCCGCCGCATCTTCTATCAGCTGCTGCTGCCGCGCCTGAAGGAGATGGGCAAGACCGTGATCGCCATCAGCCACGACGATCTCTACTTCTCCCAGGCCGACCGCCTGCTGGAGATGCGCCAGGGCCGGCTCAGCGAGCTGACCGGCGAGCGGCGCGAGCAGGTGAGCCGCGATGCGGTCGCCCATCTGGATTGTGACTTGAATGCAGAGGTGCCGGTTTAAACCCGGCCAACAGGAACCGCTTATGTTTGAGATGAAATCAGCCAGCTTCGCGGTCAATGACCGCACGCTGCTGCACCCCACCGATCTCTGTTTCGAGCAGGGCAAGGTCTATGGCCTCATCGGCCACAACGGTTCGGGCAAATCCACCCTGCTCAAGCTGCTGGCACGCCAGCAGCCGCTCAGTGACGGCGAGATCCGGTTCGATGACAAGCCGCTGCCAGCGTGGGGGGCGCGCGACTTCGCCCGTCAGGTGGCCTATCTGCCCCAGCATCTGCCGAGCGCCGAAAACCTGCTCGGGCGGGAGCTGGTGGAGATGGGCCGTTACCCCTGGCGCGGCCTGCTGGGCCGGATGGGGGCGGAGGATCACCGCCAGGTCGAACGGGCCATCGCGCTGACCCATACCGAACGCTTCGCCGACCGGCTGGTGGACACGCTGTCCGGTGGCGAGCGGGGGCGGGTGTGGCTGGCCATGCTGCTGGCCCAGGAGAGCCGTTTCATCCTGCTGGACGAGCCGCTGGCCGCGCTGGATGTGGCTCATCAGGTGGAGGTGCTCACGCTGGTCAAGCAGTTGAGCCGTCAGCTCAAGCTCGGGGTCATCATCGTCATTCACGACATCAACATGGCCTCCCGCTTCTGTGATCGGCTGGTGGCGCTGCACTCCGGCCGCCTGCTGACCCACGGCGAACCCGAACAGATCATGACCGGCGAGACCCTGCACGCCATCTATGGCATCCCGATGGAGGTCATTCGCCACCCGGCCCATGACCACGCCATCGCCATCGTTTAGATAAGGCTTGTTATCTCGATGATCTTATTCAAGAAAGTTGGCTGGTTCTGCTGCCTCTTGGCTCCGCTCATGTTGCAGGCCGAGCCAGCGATGCCTGCCGCTGCAGACCTTTCTCAAGCCGATGCTGTGAAGTCGGTACCCCGTATCGCCACCGTCGACTGGACCATAGCCGAAACCCTGCTGGCGCTCGGGGTGACGCCGCTGGCGGTGGGGGATGTCGGTTCCTACCGCGCCTGGGTCGGCGAACCGCTGCTGCCGGCCGCCGTGGTAGATATCGGCCAGCGCGCCCAGCCCAACCGCGAACTGCTGGCCGAGCTGAAACCCGACCGCATCCTTATCTCGCCGCTGGCGGCCCCGCTGGCACCGACCCTCTCCCGCATCGCGCCGGTACAATCCATCGCGCTCTACGAGCCGGATGCCGATCTGTGGCAGCGACTGCACGAGGCGACCCTGACCATAGCCGCACTGGTGGACAAGACCGCCGAGGCCGGGCAACTGCTGGCCGGGCTGGACCAGGATCTGGCGCAGATGCGGGCGGCGTTGCCTGCGGATCTGCCGCCCCTGCTGGTGGTGCAGTTCATCGATGAGCGCCATGTGCGGGTATTTGGCCGCCACAGCCTGTTCGAGGCGGTGATGCAGCGGCTCGGCCTGCGCAATGGCTGGCAGGGGGAAACCAATGCCTGGGGCTTTGCCGTGGCCAGCCTGGAGCAGTTGATGGCGCTGCCGCAAGCGCGGCTGGTGGTGGTCGATCCGATCCCGGTCGGGGTGAGCGAGCGGCTGCAGGAGCCCGGTCTGTGGCAACAGCTGCCACAGGTGAGGGCGGCGGCCGTGCTGCATCTGCCTGCGGTGTGGAGTTTTGGCGGCGTGCTGGCGGCGCGCCGCTTCGCCGTGCAGCTCAGTACTGCGCTGCAGCAGGATGGGCAAAGCGGGGAGGGGCTGCTATGAACCGGATTTTTCCGTCGCCGCTGCGACTGCCTGTCAGCCTGCTGCTGGGGCTGACGCTGGTGCTTGCCGGTTGGGAGCTGGCCGGTCAGTTGCCGGTGGCGCGTTGGCTCGCGACCCTGTTGTCGCCGGATCTGACCGATGCCAGCCAGGCGGTGGTCCACTTCAGCTGGTTGCCTCGCCTTGCCGTCTGTCTGCTGGCCGGCGGCGCCCTCGGGCTGGCCGGCACCCTGATGCAGCAGGTGCTGCGCAACCCGCTGGCCTCGCCCACCACCCTGGGGGTGGCCTCCGGTGCCCAGCTGGCGCTGATGATGGTGACCCTGTTTGCCCCCTCCTGGCTGCTGCTGGGACGGGAGTGGATCGCCATGGCCGGCGGCAGCCTCGCCATGGGGCTGGTGTTTGCCCTGGCCTGGCGTCGCCAGCTCAATCCGGTGGTCATCGTCTTTGCCGGGTTGGTGATCAATCTCTATCTGGCGGCCATCAGCATGGGGCTCCTGCTGTTCTTTCAGGAGGAGCTGAAAGGCTTGCTGGTGTGGGGCAGTGGCTCGCTGGTGCAGAACAGCTGGAGCGGGGTGAGCTACCTGCTGCCCCGTCTGCTGCTGGCTGGCGTGCTGGCCGCGGTGCTGGTGCGCCCGCTGGCGGTGCTGGAGCTGGATGATGCCAGCGCCCGCAGCCTGGGGGTCTCCCTTCAACGCCTGCGTTTCGCCGGACTGGGGCTGGCGGTGTTCGTCACCGCCTGCGTGGTGAGCGTGGTGGGGCTGATCGGCTTCATCGGGTTGGCGGCGCCCGCCCTGGTGCGCTTGCTGGGGGTAAGAAAACTGGCCCTGCGGCTGCTGTGGGCCCCGCTACTGGGCGCTCTGCTGCTGGCGGCCACCGATCTGCTGCTGCAATCCCTGAGCCGCAGCGGCTCTGTACTCATCCCGACCGGTGCCATGACGGCCCTGCTGGGGGCGCCGCTGCTGCTGTGGCTGATCCCGCGCCTGGGTATCAAGTCGGGCACGCCGCAGGCGAATGCCGCCCTGCTGGTGGCCCGCCACCCGGCACCGGTCCGCCTTGTCGGCCTGATGTTGATGGGGCTGGTAGTGGCGGTGATCGCCTCCCTGCTGTTTGGACAGGGGATGGACGGCTGGCACTGGCCGAGCTGGCTGCGCTGGCAGGCCCAGCTGGAGTGGCGGCTGCCGCGCACCCTGGCGGCCGGTGCGGCGGGCGTGTTGCTGGCGCTGGCGGGCACCCTGCTGCAACGGGTCAGCAGCAACCCCATGGCGAGCCCCGAGCTGCTGGGGGTGAGTGGCGGCACCTTCATGGGGGTGATTGCCACGGCGCTGCTGCTGCCCGCCCTGCCGCTGCCCATGATGCTGGCCGGCGGCCTGCTCGGTGCCTTCGGTTGTCTGCTGCTGTTGCTGCTGGTCAATCGCAGCCACGGCTTCCAGCCGGAGCGGCTGCTGCTCTCCGGCATCGCCATCACGGCGCTGTTCGAGCCGCTGCAGGCCATCGCGCTGGCCAACGGTGACCTGCGGGTGCAGCAACTGCTCTCCTGGATGTCCGGCTCCACCTATTACGTCACCCTGCCGATTGCCGGCGGGTTGGTCGTGCTGGCGCTGACGCTGCTGGCAGCCTGCCTGCTGCTCAGCCGCTGGCTCGATCTGCTGCCGATGGGGCCGGCGGTGGCCGCCGCGCTCGGCATTCGGCTCAACCGGGCCCAGCTCGCCATCCTGCTGCTGGTGGCCGTGCTCACCGCCAGCGCGACCCTGGTGGTGGGGCCGCTCTCCTTCGTCGGGCTGCTGGCGCCGCACATGGCCAAGCTGATGGGGCTGGTGCGGGCACGCTGGCATCTGCTCGGTGCCGCCGTCTCCGGCGCCCTGCTGATGGTGTCGGCGGACTGGATTGGCCAGCAGATCCTGTTCCCGCAGGAGGTGCCGGTGGGGCTGGTCTCCACCTTGTTAGGGGGCGCTTACTTCATGTGGTGTCTGCGCCGCCTCTAGGTTGGCGGATGAAAAATGCACAAAAAAAGCCCGGGATGAACCCGGGCTTTTCATTGCCTGCCGTGCGGCGTTATTTGCCGATGCAGAAGCTGGAGAAGATGCGGCCCAGCAGATCGTCGGAGCTGAACTCGCCGGTGATCTCGGAGAGGGACTCCTGCGCCAGGCGCAGCTCTTCGGCCACCAGCTCGCCAGCCACGAACACCTCCAGCTGCTCCTTGGCTACCAGCAGCCGCTCGGCGGCGCGCTCCAGCGCATCCAGGTGACGGCGGCGGGCCATGAAGCCCCCCTCGGTGTTGCCCTGGAAGCCCATGCAGGCTTTCAGGTGCTCGCGCAGGGCGGACAGCCCCAGCTCGGTCTTGGCGGAGATGCGGTAGACGGCATGGCCCAGCTCCTGGCTCGGTGCCAGATCCTCGCCGGTCAGGTCGGCCTTGTTGCGCACCACGGTGAGGCCAATCTTTTTTGGCAACCGATCAACAAATTCCGGCCAGATCTCGCGCGGGTCGACCGCAGCCGTGGTGGTGCCATCCACCATGAACAGCACCCGGTCGGCCTGTTCGATCTCGGCCCAGGCACGCTCGATGCCGATCTGCTCCACCTTGTCCTGGGTGTCGCGCAGACCGGCGGTGTCGATGATGTGCAGCGGCATGCCATCCAGATGAATGTGCTCGCGCAGCACGTCACGGGTGGTGCCGGCTATCTCGGTGACGATGGCGGACTCACGGCCGGCCAGGGCGTTGAGCAGGCTCGATTTGCCGGCGTTGGGACGACCGGCGATCACCACCTTCATCCCTTCCCGCAGCAGGGCGCCCTGCTTGGCTTCCCCGCGTACGTCATCGAGCTCCGCCATGATGGCGTAGAGATCGCCCGCAACCTTGCCGTCGGAGAGAAAATCGATCTCCTCGTCCGGGAAGTCGATGGCGGCCTCCACATAGATACGCAACCGGGTGAGACTCTCCACCAGCTGCTGGATCTTGCCGGAGAACTGCCCCTGCAGGGAGTGCATGGCACTGCGGGCCGCCTGCTCGCTGGATGCCTCGATAAGGTCGGCGATGGCCTCGGCCTGGGCCAGATCCAGCTTGTCGTTCATGAAGGCGCGTTCGCTGAACTCACCGGGGCGGGCAGGGCGCAGCCCTTTTATCTGCAGGATGCGGCGTACCAGCATGTCCATGATCACCGGGCCGCCATGGCCCTGCAGTTCCAGCACATCTTCGCCGGTGAAGCTGTTGGGGGCCTTGAACAGCAGGGCGATGCCCTGATCCAGCGGCTGGCCTTGCTCATCCCTGAACGGCAGATATTCGGCATAACGCACCCGGGGGAGCTTGCCGAGCACTATCTCGGCGACCTGTTCGGCGGCGGGACCGGAGACGCGGACTATGCCGACGCCACCCCGGCCGGGGGCGGTGGCCTGGGCCACGATGGTATCTGTAGTCATCTTGCTTGGCTCATTTGTTCGCTGATGGTTCACAGCAGTGGGGCCATTGTAATAAAAAAGGCGGCCCGAAGGCCGCCTCTTTTGTCATCCATCTTGCCATCGGGAGCGATTAGCTGCGGGTATGCAGGCCTTTCTTCTCCAGCTGACGGTAGATGATGGTCTGCTGGGTAATGGAGATGACGTTGCTCACCAGCCAGTACAGGGTCAGACCTGCCGGGAACCAGAGGAACATGAAAGTGAAGATGATCGGCATGAACTGCATCACTTTCTGCTGCATCGGGTCGGTAATGGTGGTCGGGCTCATCTTCTGCAGGTACCACATGGACGCACCCATGAGGATCGGCAGCACGAAGAAGGGGTCCTTCACCGACAGGTCGGTGATCCACAGGGCGAACGGCGCGTGGCGCAGCTCAACGGATTCCATCAGAGCCCAGTAGAGGGCGATGAAGATCGGCATCTGCACCAGGATCGGCAGACAGCCGCCCAGCGGGTTGACCTTCTCCTTCTTGTACAGCTCCATCATGCCCTGAGACATCTTCTGGCGATCGTCGCCGAAGCGCTCACGCAGTGCGGCCAGCTTGGGCTGCAGCATGCGCATCTTGGCCATGGAGGTGTACTGGGCCTTGGTCAGCGGGAACATGATGCCGCGTACCAGCAGGGTCAGCATGATGATGGCCACACCCCAGTTCTGGACGAAACCGTGGAACACGGTCAGCAGCCAGTGCAGCGGTTGGGCGATGAACCAGAGCCAGCCGTAGTCGACGGTCAGGTCGAGGTGGTTTGCCACCTTGGCCATCTGGTCTTGCAGCTTGGGACCGACCCACAGCTTGCTGGTCACTTCGGCTTGCTGGCCGGCAGCCACGTCAACCAGCGGCGCCTTGTAGCCGATGATGGCCTGGTCTTTGCCAGGGATCACGCGGCTGTAGAAGCTGTTGGTATCGTCGGCATTCGGTGCCCAGGCAGAGACGAAGTAGTGTTGCAGCATGGCGACCCAACCACCCTTGGTGGTCTTGTTCAGGTCGGCATCCTTCATCTCGTCGAAGGTGTACTTCTTGTAGCGGGTATCTTCGCTGGAGAAGGCACCACCACGGTAGGCACTGGCCACCATGGCATGACCCTGCTGGTCTTTCGGGGTAGTCACGGTCTGCTTCAGCTGACCGTAGAACTGTACCTGGACCGGCTCGGCGGACTTGTTGTCGATCTTGTAATCGACGCCAACGGCATAGTCACCACGCTTGAGGACGAACTCCTTGGTGAAGACCACGCCCTTGCTGTCGGTCCAGGTCATCGGTACGACGACTTGATCCTGACCATCGGCCAGCTGGTAGCTGGTCTGGGCGGCTTCGTAGGTGGGACGACCCTGGGCCTGGCTGTCAGGACCATTGCGACCAACCAGACCGCTCTGGGCAACATAGAGGTGCTCAGGTTGGCTGGTCAGCAGTACGAACGGTTGATCCTTGCCTTCTTCCAGCTTGTGGGCCAGCAGATCGGCAGAGACGATGTCGCCACCCTGGGTATCCAGGGTCAGCTTGAGCACGTCGGAGGAGACGGTGATCAGCTTGCGTGCGGTGTTCGCATTGGCTTGCTCGGAAACCTGAGGAATATCACCGGTCTGACCGGCTTCAGGTACGAAATGTTCGGTTTGGGCCACGGTAGTCGGGGCCGGCTTCGGAGCCTTGTCGGACTCCCACTGTTGCCAGAGCAAAAAGCTCACGAACAGCAAACCGATCAGGATGAGATTGCGTTGTGATTCCATAGTCTTCAGTTTCTTCGCTTTGGTTGCGGAACCGGGTCATAACCACCCTCGGATAAGGGATGGCATTTTAATAGACGTTTGCTGGCTAACCAAACGCCTTTTATGAAACCGTGAAGTCGGATTGCTTCTATCGCAAATTGGGAACAAGTCGGAGTGAAACGGCAGCGCGGCCCGAGCAGCGGGCTAATGATTAGCTGATACAGGCGTATCAGTTTGACAGCTACCCATTGCAACGGCGTGACAGAGTGCGCCATAGCTTTTCCAGTAACTTGAACAGTTCCTCGTTATCCATCTCTTTCACACCGGCCTTGGCGATCACGACGATGTCGATAGCGGGCAGATTGGCCTGATTGAGGCGGAAACTTTCCCGAACCACCCGTTTTACACGGTTGCGCCAGACGGCACGCTTGAGTGCTTTTTTGGGCACAGCGAGACCAAGGCGAGGATGTTCGAGGGTATTGGGACAGGCGAGAAGCGTAATTTGCGGAGAAGCGGCCCGGACAGGCTCGGCGAAAACGCGTTTGAAGTGTTCGGGAGTTAACAGACGTAACTCCCGAGAAAAGGTGTGCTGGGTAGGCATTAGACTACCAGGCGGGCACGACCCTTGGCACGACGAGCGGCCAGAACTTTACGACCGTTGGCAGTTGCCATGCGGGCGCGGAAACCGTGAGAGCGCTTGCGCTTCAGGTTGGACGGTTGAAAAGTACGTTTCATGATTCGATTCCGTATTTCTGTACAGTTTTGATTGTCACACTTAGCCGACGCGCCAGCTATAGCGTGTGACGACTAGCAAAAGAGGCCGAATTCTAAACAGAGTTCGGCTTTTAGTCAATCCGCCGTTCCCTCTCTTCCTGCCCTGACCTTGCAAAGGCCTGAACCGGCAGTGAGGATCCAGAGGATCGAGGGCTCCGGATTATACTGGCAACCCGGGGTTTAACAAGGATCCTCCAATAAAAAAGGCGGCAATGCCGCCAAAGAGAGAGCTATTTAAGCACTTTGCGCAGGAACTCCCGGGTACGGGGATCCTGCGGATCGACCAATATCTGATCCGGCGGGCCCTGTTCCACGATCCGGCCCCCCTCCATGAAGATCACCCGATCGGCAACATCTCGAGCAAATTCAATCTCATGGGTTACCACCACCATGGTCTGGTGCTGGCGGGCCAGCTCCTTCATCAGGCCCAGTACTTCGTCGACCCACTCGGGGTCGAGCGCCGACGTGGGCTCGTCGAACAGGATCACCTTGGAGTGCGCGGCCATGGCCCGGCCGATGCCGACCCGCTGCTGCTGACCACCCGACAGGGAAGCCGGATAGGCGTCCTGCTTGTCGGCGAGGCCGATGTCCTTGAGGATGCCGAGGGCGGTGGCACGGGCCTCCGCCTTCGGCTGTTTCCAGACGGTGATCAGCCCTTCGGCGATGTTGTCCAGCGCCGTCTTGTTGGCGAACAGGGCGTAGTTCTGGAATACGAAGGAGGCCCGCTTGCGCAGTTCGATGGCCTGCTGCTCGCTGGCTTTGGCCAGGTTGAGCTGCAGATCGTCGATGGCGAGGTTGCCGGCATCCGGGGTCTCCAGCAGGTTGAGGCAGCGCAGCAGGGTCGACTTGCCGGTGCCGGAGGGGCCGATGATGACCACTATCTCCCCCTTTTTTACCTCCAGATCGATGCTGTTCAGCACCTGATTGCCGTCATATGCCTTGGAGAGACCGGTTAACTTGATCATGAGAGCCCTCCTTTAATAGGCACGGTTGAGACGGACTTCCAGCAGGTGCTGCAAGCGGGTAAAGAAGATCACCACCACCCAGTAGACCAGTGCCACCGCCATGAAGCTCTCGAAGAACTTGAAGGAGGAGGAGGCTTCCATCTGCGCCTTGCCCATGATCTCGGCCACCCCCAGGGTAAAGGCCAGCGAGGTGCTCTTGATCATGTCGATGAAGTAGTTCATCAGCGATGGCGTCGCGATGCGGGCCGCCTGCGGCAATATGATCCGCTGCATCGCCTGGTAGCGGCTCATGCCGATACTGAGGGCGGCTTCCATCTGGCTCTTGTGGATGCCGATGATGGAGGCGCGGATCGATTCGGCCATGTAGGCGGCGAAGTGCAGGGTCAGGCCGACGATGGCGGCGGTAAAGGCATCCATTCCCACGAAGATGGGGAACAGCTGCGGCAGCCCGTAATAGAGCAGGAACAGCTGGACGAGTAGCGGTGTACCCCGGAAAAACGAGATATAGAGCATCGCCAGCCAGTGGATCACGGGAACGCGAAACACCCGTACTATCGCCAGGGCCAGCGACAGTACGAGTGCCAGGACGAATCCCCACAGGGCCATCTCCATCGTGGTGCCCAGATATTTGAGCAGGATGGGAAACAGCCCCAGCGTGTATTCGAGGTCAAATTCCATCATTTATTTGTCGGTGATGTCGGAAGCGAACCATTTTTCAGAGATCTGACGCAGGGAACCATCCTTGCGCATGGCGGTGAGGGCATCGTCGACCTTCTTCAGCAGCGCCTGCTTTTCAGGCGTCTTCAGGAAGGGCAGGGCGTTCTCGATGGTTTCGAACGGTGCGCCGGCCTGCTGCAGCGGCAGCTTGGACTCTTTGATCAGCTGGGCGGTGGAGACGCGGTCCATCACGAAGGCATCGATCCGGCCCAGCGCGACATCCTGCTCGAAGGCGGAGTCATAGGTACGGATGTCGATCTTCTTGTTCGGGTCGTTCTTGCGCAGCAGCTCTTCGAAATTGGAGCCCAGGTTCACCGCGACCTTCTTGCCTTCCAGATCCTTGATGCCGTGAATGGTGCTGTTGCCCTTGCGGACCACGATCTGGGCGCCGTCATAGACGTAGGGCTGGGAGAAGGCGTACTTGGCCTTGCGCTCGTCGGTGATGGTGATCTGGTTGGAGATGGTATCGACGCGGCCGGTTTCCAGCATGCCGAACAGGCCGGAGAAGCTGGCAGTCACGAATTCGACCTTGTAGCCGGTGCGCTCACCGATCTGGTTCCACATATCCACCTCGAAGCCCTGCAGCTTGTCCTGCTTGACGAAGGTGAACGGGAAGTACTTGCCGGACATGCCGACCTTGATGGTTTCCTGGGCGATGGCTTGACCGGACAGGGCGGCCAGCAGAATGGCGGCGCCGGAGACCAGCTTGATGGATGACGTCATGGGGATTCCTCTCTCTCTGTTGTTCTGTATTTTTAGTTGTAAACACTGGATTTGCGCTGATGTTATTGGAATAAAAGCTAAAGAATAAATG